>NZ_JBBEOI010000001.1 GCF_037860755.1 Aquipuribacter hungaricus
GGGCGGCGTGCGGGCGCCCGGGTGGGCGCCGGCGCACGGCGGGGCGGCGGCCGTCCCAGGTGGGACGGTCGCGGCAGCGCTCAGCGGTGCTGGCGCGGGGGGCCGACGGACGTCGGCCGGAGGGTCAGACGGAGGACCGCTCGGGGCGTCGACACATCGCGCTGGCCGTCCGGGCCAGGTCGATGTGGCGTCGGCAGAAGGCGTCCAGCCCAGCGAGGGCGGTCACCCGGGATGTCATGTGCACAGCGTGTCCTCAGGACCAGGGCTCGGCACGAGCCGCGTTTGCCGGACAGTCCGTCCGGCCGGGTCGTCGACCTGGGGCACCCCACCGCGGAGGAGGGTTGCCGTGCAGCGAGCCAGGCCTTGACGCTGCAACTCTTGACCTGGGTGGAACCTATGGACCCCCCGTCGCGGGTGTCAACACCGCCGCGCCGGTTGTCTCAGCACGTGGTCACGGCGTCTGCGGTGGGACCCGGCCGCGTCTCGAGGGGTCGCCGGACAGGCCGACGGGCCCGCGCGCGGGGTGCGCGCGGGCCCGTCGGGAGGTCCTGGGATCAGGGGGTCGGCATGCCCCCGGTGACGCCGATGCGCTCGCCGGTGATGTAGCTCGACTCCTGCGAGGCGAGGAAGACGTAGGCCGGTGCCAGCTCCGCGGGCTGCCCGGCGCGCCCGATCGGCGTCTGCTCGCCGAACCCGTCGACCTTCTCCTCGGGCATGGTCGCCGGGATGAGCGGGGTCCAGATCGGCCCCGGGGCGACGGTGTTGACGCGGATCCCGCGGGGGGCGAGCTCCTGGGACAGGCCCTTGGTGAAGTTGAGCAGGGCGCCCTTGGTCGAGGCGTAGTCCAGCAGCTCCGGCGACGGCTGGTAGGCCTGGATGGAGGTGGTGACGATGATGCTGGCGCCGCCCTCCATGTGCGGCACGGCGGCCTTGCACAGCCAGAACGCCGCGAAGACGTTGGTCGTGTACGTGCGCAGCAGCTGCTCGGTGGTCAGGTCCTCGATGCCGGTGATCGACATCTGGAAGGCCGCGTTGCTCACCAGGACGTCGATCCCGCCGAGCTCGGAGACGGTGCGCCCCACGAGCTCCTGGCAGTACTGCTCCTCGCGGACGTCGCCCGGGGCGGTGACGCAGCGGCGCCCGGCGGCCTCGACGACCCGCACCGTCTCCTGCGCGTCCTCCTCCTCCTCAGGCAGGTAGGAGATGACGACGTCGGCGCCCTCCCGCGCGAAGGCCAGCGCGACCGCCCGGCCGATGCCGGAGTCCCCGCCGGTGATGAGGGCACGACGGCCCTCGAGGCGTCCGCTGCCGCGGTACGACTCCTCGCCGAAGTCCGGCTCCACCGGCATGTCCTGCTCCAGCCCCGGGTGGGGGATGGAGTGGCCGGGCAGGTCGTCGGAGGACGTGTGCTGTGTCGTCGGGTCCTGGGGGGTGGTCTGGTCGCTCATGGCGCTGCTGTACCCCGCCCCGGGGGCCGGACACCTGCGCGCGGCAGGTGCGGCCCGTCGCCGCTGCGGTTGGCGGTGCCGGGCGCGGGTAGGGCGGGGGGATGGCAGACACGGCGATCTTCGACGTCGACGGGACCCTGGTCGACACCAACTACCAGCACGCGCTGGCCTGGTACCGGGCGTTCCGGCGCTTCGGCATCACCAAGCCGCTGTGGCGGGTCCACCGCGGCATCGGCATGGGCGGGGACATGTTCGTCCCCGAGCTCGCCGGCCCCGACGTGGAGGAGTCCTTCGGCGACGACCTGCGCGACGCCTGGGTCGAGGAGTTCGACCTGCTCCTCGACGAGGTGCAGCCGTTCGAGGGGGCCTACGAGCTGCTGGCCGAGGTGAAGGAGCGCGGGTTCCGGCTGGTGCTGGCCAGCTCGGGCAAGAGCCAGCACGTCGACGCCTTCCTCGACCTGCTCGACGCCCGCTCGCTGGCCGACGCCTGGACCACCAGCGACGACGTCGCCCGGAGCAAGCCGGAGCCCGACCTCGTCGCCACCGCGCTGGGCAAGGTCGAGGGGGCCAGCGGGGTCATGGTCGGCGACTCGGTGTTCGACGTGCAGGCGGCCGCCAAGCTCCAGGTGCCAACGATCGCGGTCCGCACCGGTGGGTTCTCGGTCGGCGAGCTGCACGAGGCCGGTGCTGTGGAGGTCTTCGACTCCCTCGTCGCGTTCCGCCGTGCCCTGGACGGCACCGCCCTGGCCCGCGCCAGCCGCTGAGCCGGGCGCGGGCCGGCCGCCCCTACTTGAGGCTGCCGATCGTCAGGCCGCCCTGCCAGTACTTCTGCAGGCTGACGAAGGCGACCACGAGCGGGATGATCGACACCAGGGCACCGATGATGATGAGGCTCCACAGCGAGGTCCCGCCGCCGTTGTTGGCCGAGGCGAGGCCCTGCCACAGGTTGAGCCCCACCGTCACCGGGAAGAGCCGGTTGTCGTTGAGCATGACCAGGGGCAGGAAGAAGTTGTTCCACGTGCCGACGAAGGACAGCAGGAGCACCGTGACGACGGCCGGCCGCATGAGCGGCAGGGCCACCTGCACGAACGTCCGCAGCTCGCCGGCGCCGTCGACCCGGGCGGCGTCGAGCAGCTCGTCCGGCACGGCGTCGCGGGCGTAGACGTGCATGAGGTAGACGCCGAAGGGGTTGAGCAGGGACGGCAGGATGACCGCCCACATGGTGTTGGTCAGCCGCAGCTCGGACATGAGCAGGAACGTGGGGATGACCAGCGCGGTCAGCGGCACCATGACCGAGCCGAGCAGGATCGCGAAGAACGCCCGCCGGAACGGGAAGCGGTACTTGGCGAAGCCGTAGCCCGCGGCGACCGACAGCACGGTGGCCCCGACCCCGCCCGCGAGGGCGTAGAGCGCGGAGTTGAGCAGCCAGCGGGCGTAGATCCCGCCGTCGAAGGTGAACAGCTGCTGCAGGTTGCCCAGGTAGTCCACGTCGGTCGCGAACCACAGCGGGTTGCTGCCGCCGAACAGGCCGGCCGCGTCCTTGGACGCCGCGACGATGACCCACCAGAACGGCACGAGGAAGTACACGAGCAGCGCCGCGAGGAACGCGTGCGGCAGGACGTTGTTCTGGCGCGGACGCTTGCGCGGCGCTCCCCCGGCCGGGCTGCGAGGACCGGCGGGCGGACGGGTGCTGGTGACGGTGCTCATGACAGGAAGCTCCCCCGGCGGCGGGTGAGGAACAGGAAGAGGTAGACAGCGACGAAGATGACCGCGCCCAGCGCGAAGGAGACCGCCGAGGCGTAGTTGAACTGTCCCTGGCTGAAGGCCAGCGTGTAGGCGTAGATGTTCGGCGTGAAGTCGCCGCCGATGGACCCCGAGGCGAGGAACCGCAAGATCTGCGGCTCGTTGAAGAACTGCAGCGTGCCGATGAGCGCGAAGACGAGGATGAGGAACAGCGCCGGCAGCACGAGCGGGATCTTGATCCGCCAGACGATCTGCCAGCTGCTCGCGCCGTCGATGCGGGCGGCCTCGTACAGGCTGGGGTCGATCCCCTGCAGCGCGGCGTACAGGATGATCATGTAGTAGCCCGCCCACTGCCACGTGACCACGTTCATCAGGCCGTAGAACACGAGGTCGCGGCTGAGCAGGAACGGCGCGTCGGCGCCGAACGTGCCGAAGATGTCGTCGAGCGGGCCGAAGTTGGGGCTGTAGAGGAACCCCCACATGAGCGCCCCGATGACCGCGGGGATCGCGTACGGCAGGAAGATCATGAGCCGCGAGAACCGGGCGAAGCGCGTGGTGAGGCCGTCGATGACCAGCGCCACCGCCAGCGAGACGAGCATCTGCACCGGGATGAGCACCAGCGAGAACCGGACGACGAACCACACGCCGGACAGGAAGTTCTCGTCGGTGAAGGCCTTGGCGTAGTTGGCGAACCCCGTGAAGCGGGTGCCCGTGGCCAGGCCGCTGCTGAACAGGCTCAGGTAGAACGCGTACGCCATCGGCGCGACGAGGAAAACGAGGAACACCAGGGCGAACGGGGCGACGAACACCAGCCCCAGCCATTCCCGGCCGCGCGAGGCGGGCCGGCGCCGGGCCGGCCTGGTGGGCGCCGCCGCGGGCGCGGCGGGGGAGACGAGGGTCATGTGCGCTCCAGCTGGTGGGTGGGGGTGGGCGCACCGGCCCGAGGAGGGGCCGGTGCGCCCGGGGGCACCGCGCGGAGGGTCAGTCCGTGACGGTGAAGCCCTGCTCCTCGGCGTAGGCGGTGACGGTCTCCTGCAGCTCCGCCGCCGCCTCGGCGCCGGTCACCTCGCCGGCGTTGATGGCGGCGATCTGCTCGGTCAGCGACTGGTAGTAGAACTGGCCGAACGGCGCGTAGGTGAAGCCCTCGTAGGCGTCCGCCGCGGGGACGTAGACCTCCTTGTTGGCCTGCTGCCCGTCGAAGAAGCCCACCTCGTAGTCGACGAACTCGGCCGAGGTCAGCACGTCCTGGTTGAGCGGGAAGATGACCTGGTTCTGCCAGCCGTCCGTCAGGGACTCCTCGTCCGCGTACAGGTCGAAGGCCACGCCCGCGGCGAGCTCGGGGTCGGCGGCCTGCGTCGTCACGGCGAAGGCGGAGCCGCCCCAGTTGACGGACACGGGGTCGGCGCCCTCCCACTGCGGCAGCGGGGCGACGGCGAAGGTGCCGGCGTCGGCGCCCTCGCCCACGCCCGCGCCGCTGAGGTAGCCGGGGGCCCAGGCGGCCGAGACGTACGTGGCGTAGTCGCCGCCGACGACGCCGGAGATGTACTCCGGCGTGAACTGGTCCTGGGTGCCGACGAGCCCGTCCTGGACCAGGCCGGCCCAGTAGTCGAGGACCTTGACCGAGGCCGGGTCGTCGAGGGCGACGGAGATCTCCGTGGGGTTGGCCGGGTCGTACTCGAAGGGCTGCGCGCCGGCCTGGATCTGCAGGGCCATGACGACGGCCGGCACGTTGGCGCCGAAGTCGCCGAACAGGGGCCCGCCCGCGTCCTTGACGGCCCGCGCGGCCGCCTCGTACTCCTCCCACGTGGTGGGCGGGGTGACGCCGTACTGCTCGAACACGTCGGTCCGGTAGATCATCGCCATCGGGCCGCCGTCCACCGGGGCGGCGTAGACCGCGTCGCCGACCGAGACGTCCTTCCAGGCACCCTCGCTGAAGTTCGCCTGGACGTCCTCGTAGCCGTAGCCGCTGATGTCGACCAGGGCGTCCTGGATGACGTAGTTGGGGATGCGGTCGGACTCGAGCATGACGACGTCCGGCGCGCCGGTCCCGGCGGCGATCGCGGTCTGGAACTTGTCGTACTGGTCGTTGCCCTGGCCGGCGTTGGTCCAGCAGACCTGGACGTCCTCGTGGGAGGAGTTGAAGTTGTCGACGACCGTCTCCATGTTCGGGTACCAGGCCCAGACGGTGACCTGGGGGACGCCCTCGACCTGGATCTCGTTGGTGCAGGAGAGGCTGTCGTTGCCGCCCCCGCCCGCGGCGGCGGACGCGCCCGCCGCGGAGCCGGAGCCGACGTCGTCCCCGCAGGCGGCCAGCAGCGTCGCGGCGAGACCGGCGGCGGCGATCGCGGACAGGTGCGTGTGCTTCATCGAGGTGCCCCTTCGTGGGAGGTCGGGCGTCGCCCGTCGCACCCCAGGGGGGAGGTCGGCCGCGCTGCCGTACAACGTTGTATTTACCACGTTGTAAACGGGAGTCTGGACGCCGCCCGCAGACGTGTCAAGAGCCGTTACCGACCTGTGGCCGTGGACTCCCGCTCGACCACGCGGAACTGCGTGAGCAGCTCCTGGGGCCGCTCGCCGCGGTCGCCCCCGAGCCGCCGGACCAGCAGGTCGACCCCGGTCCGGGCGATCTCGGCGCGGCCCGGGTCCACCGAGGTGAGGCTCGGGAGCGAGAAGCGACCCTCGTCCAGGTCGTCGAAGCCGATGAGCATGACGTCGTCCGGCACCCGGTGCCCGGCCTGCTGCAGCCGCCGCAGCGCGCCCAGCGCCAGCTCGTCGTTCATGGCGAACACCGCGTCGAGCTCCACCCCGCGGGCGAGCACCTGGTCCATCACCTCGGCGCCGTTGGCCCGGTGCCACAGGTCGACGTAGCCCACGAGGTCGGGGTCGAAGGGCACGCCGGCGGCGTCCAGGGCGTTCCGGTACCCGACGAGCCTCAGCCCCGCCGAGCCGATCTCCTCCCCGGCGTGCGCCCCCAGGACGGCGATCCGGCGGCGGCCCCGCTCGAGCAGGTGGGCCGTGGCCGCGGCGGCCGCCCCGACGTTGTCCATGGCGACGTGGTCGACCGGGCCGTGGAAGATCCGCTCCCCGAGCAGCACCAGCGGCGTGCCGATGTCCAGCAGGTCGGCGTCGGAGTTCTCCATCCCCAGCGGGCTGAAGATGAGGCCGTCGGTGAAGCTGCGCCGGGGGCTGCGGAGCATCTCCAGCTCACGGGAGCGGTCGCCGCCGCCGGTCTGCTCGATGAGCACGACGTAGCCGCGGGCGTGCGCGTGCTCGATGACCGCGTCGGCCAGCTGGGCGAAGTACGCCAGCGTGAGCTCCGGCACCGCGAGCCCGATCGCGCCGGTCCGGCCGCGGCGGAGGTTCCGGGCGGACATGTTGGGCCGGTACCCCAGCTCGACGATGGCGGCGCGGACCTTCTCGCGCGTCCCGGGGCGCACGTGCTGGTAGTCGTTGATGACGTTCGACACCGTCTTGATCGAGACGCCGGCGACCCGGGCCACGTCGTGCATCGTCGCGGACATGGCTCCCCCACGCGTCGTCGCCGCCGACCGGCGGGCGGCCGTGGCCATGACGTTACAACGTCGTAGACGGGCGGCCCAGAGGCTTGCGCCGGACGCCCGCCCTCGGGCATCGTTCGTCTTTACAACGTTGCAATGACGTCACACCGGCACAGGGGCCGGGCCGCCCGGTCGTGGCGCCCCGCTCGCGGGACAGCCTCCGCGGAGCCCCTCGCCGGTGCCCCGCCACGCCGCCTGGAGGCCCCAGCATGCAGCACGCCCGAGTGTCGATCGACCCCGCGTTCGTCGTGGCCCCCGTGGACCGCCGGGTCTTCGGCTCCTTCGTCGAGCACATGGGCCGGTGCGTGTACACGGGCATCTTCGAGCCGGGGCACCCCACCGCCGACGAGGACGGCCTGCGCGGGGACGTGCTGGACCTGGTCCGCGAGCTGGGCGTCACCACGGTGCGCTACCCCGGCGGCAACTTCGTGTCCGGCTACCGGTGGGAGGACGGCGTGGGGCCGGTCGAGGACCGCCCCACCCGCCTGGACCCGGCGTGGCGCACCATCGAGACCAACGCCTTCGGCCTCGACGAGTTCATGGGGTGGGCGCGCAAGGCCGGCATCGAGCCGATGATGGCGATGAACCTGGGCACGCGCGGCATGCAGGAGGCCATCGACCTGCTGGAGTACGCCAACCACCCGTCGGGCACCGCGCTGTCGGACGCGCGCGTGGCGCACGGGGCGACCGAGCCGCACGGCATCCGGATGTGGTGCCTGGGCAACGAGATGGACGGGCCGTGGCAGCTCGGCCAGAAGACGGCCGAGGAGTACGGCCGCCTGGCCGCGCAGACCGCCCTGGCGATGCGCCAGTTCGACGCGGACCTTCAGCTGGTCGCGTGCGGGTCCTCCAGCCGGACCATGCCGACGTTCGGCGCCTGGGAGGCGACGGTCCTCGAGCACACCTACGACGTCGTCGACTACATCTCCGCCCACGCCTACTACCAGCTGCACGGCGACGACTACGCGAGCTTCCTCGCCTGCTCCGTCGACATGGACCGCTTCGTCGACCAGGTCGTGGCGACCGCCGACCACGTCGGTGCCCGGCTGCAGTCCGACAAGAAGATCGACGTCTCCTTCGACGAGTGGAACGTCTGGTACCTCGAGGAGCTCAAGGCCGGCCAGGGCGGCCTGCCGGAGGACTGGGTCGAGGCGCCGCGCACGAGCGAGGAGGCCTACACGGTGGTCGACGCCGTCGTCGTCGGCTCGCTGCTCATCACGCTGCTGCGGCACGCGGACCGGGTGACCGCCGCCTCGCAGGCGCAGCTGGTCAACACCATCTCCTCGATCCGCACCGAGCCGGGCGGGCCGGCGTGGCGCCAGTCGATCTTCCACCCCTTCGCCCAGACCGCCCGCCACGCCCGCGGCACGGTCCTCGACCTGCGCGTCGACGCCCCGACCCTGTCCACCCCGGTCTACGGCGACGTGCCCCTGCTCGACGCGGTCGCCACGCACGACGCCGAGACCGGCCGGGTCGCGGTGTTCGTCGTCAACCGGCACCCGTCGGAGCCGCTGTCGTTCAGCACGGCGCTCCGCGGCTTCGGCGGGGGCACCCTCGTGGAGGCGCTGGTCATCGCCGACGAGGACTACGCCGCCGCCAACACCCAGGACGACCCCGACCGGGTCGTCCCCCACGAGCACCCCGGGGCTCGCGTCGACGACGGCACGCTGCTGGCCGAGCTGCCCGCGGCCTCGTGGAGCATGTTCGTCCTCGAGGTCCCCACCGCCTGACGCGGGCGGGCGCGGGTGCCGGTCACGCGTCGACCGGCACCCGCGCCCGCACCTGGTCCTCGAGCAGGGAGGGCCGGCACGCGACGCAGCCGCTGACCAGGAGCACGACGAGGCTGGCGAGCAGGACGACGAACGAGCTGGTCCACGAGCCGGTGGCGGTGTAGAGCACCCCGATGCCGAGCGGGCCGATGCAGGCGATGGCGTACCCGAGGCCCTGCATCGCGCCCGACAGGACGGTGGAGCCCGCCGTGGTCCGGGTGCGCGCGTTGACCAGCGTGAGGCAGAGCGGGAACGTGCTCACGCCGATGCCGAGCAGCACCACCCAGGCGACCGCGCCGGAGCCGGGCGACAGCAGCAGGCCGGTCCACCCGCCGGCCAGGCACAGCGTGCACACGACGACCACCACGGACGGGTCGCGCAGCCGGATGGCCAGGGGCGGCACGACGAACGCGGCCGGCAGCCCGAACACCGAGAACAGCGCCAGGAGCGCCCCGCCCGAGGTGGGGTCGGCGCCCGCGTCGACGAGGATGGCGGGCAGCCACGTGATGACCGCGTACACGTTGAGCCCCGTCATCCCCAGCATGAGCACGAGCGACCAGAGCAGCGGGGTGCGCCAGGCCCCCGCCAGCCGCACCGGAGCGGCCGTCGCACCGGCCGGCGCCGCACCTGCCGCACCGCCCGCGCGCACGGCGAGGACCACCCACAGCACGACCGCGACGCCCGTCAGGGGCGCCCACATCCCCGCGGCCCAGCGCCAGCCCGCGCCCAGCGCCACGGGCAGCGCGAGCAGCGGGGCGACGAACTGGCCCACCTGCAGGAGCGCGATGTACAGCGAGCTCATGGTCTTCAGGCGCGCCGAGAAGTACTTCTTGACCAGCGGGACCACGAGCACGTTGGACGCGCCGACGCCCGTGAACGCCACGACCGTGGAGGCGACGAGGGCGGCGGTCGACGGGGACAGCGCCCGCAGCAGGACCCCGGCGGTGGTGAGCGCCACCGCGAGCGCGAGCGTGCGCTCGAGCCCGAACCGGCGGGCGAGCGCGGCGGCGAGCAGGCCGAACACGGCGAAGCTGGCGGTGACGATGGTGCCGAGCACGCCGTACAGGGACGGCCCGAAGCCCAGGTCGGCGCCGATGACGTCGAGCAGCGGGGTGAAGCCCGTGACCGCGGTGCGTAGGTTGAGGGCGGTCAGGACGACCGCCAGCAGGGGCAGCAGGCTCGGGCGGGCTCGGTCGACCATGGGCTGCTCCGGGACAGATCGGATGATGGGATGAATGACGGTACCGATCCGGCCGACCGCCCGCTCCCCCGCCCGCCGACCCTCGCCGACGCCGTCACGGCGCGCTTCCACGCCGCCATCGCCTCGGGCGAGTGGCCCGTCGGGCGGCGGATCCCCGTCGAGGCGGACCTCATGGCCTGGGTCGGCGCGGGCCGCAACACCGTGCGCGAGGCCGTCTCGTCGCTCGTGCAGTCCGGCCTCGTCCGCAGGGAGCAGGGCCGCGGCACCTTCGTCATCGCCCGCTCGTCGCTCGTGACGTCCCTGTCCCGGCGGGCCGGCCGCGCCGCCCGCCGCGACGTCCTCGAGCTGCGGGCCGCCGTCGACGGTGCCGCCTCGGCCGTCGCCGCCCGCCGCCGCGACAGCTCCGACGTGACCGCGCTGCAGGAGGCCCTCGGGGCCCGGACCCGCGCCTGGGCGGGCGACGACCGGGCGGCCCGGGTCGCCGCCGACGTGGCGCTGCACCGGGCCGTCGTCGTCGCGACCCACAACGAGCTGCTCGTCGAGGTCTGGGACGGTCTCGTCCCGCTGTACGAGGAGGTGCTCGCCGACGACGTCGACCCCGACGAGGACCCGCACGCGGACGAGCACGAGCAGCTCGTCCGGGCCGTCGTCGAGCGTGACCCCGACCGCGCGGCGGCGGCGGTGCACGCCGTGCTCGGGCCGCTCCTCGACGCCCTCGCCGAGCCGGACGCCCTCGCCGACCCGGCACCCTGACGGTCGTCGGCGCGCCGCGCTGCCCGGGTCTGAGGCCCGGCCGCAGCCCGCTACTCCAGGCCGACGGAGAACGCGGCGTCGAGGTCGTGCCGGCTGTAGGTCCGGAACGCGATCTTGGTGTTGGTCTCCACGACGCCCTCGACCTTGGACAGCCGGTCGGCGATGACGTCGGCGAGCTCGTCGTGCTGCCGCACCCGGGCGATGGCGACGAGGTTGCTGTCCCCCGTCACCGAGTAGACCTCGCTGATGCCCGGGATGTCGGCGATCTCCTGCGCCACCTCGGGGATGCGGTCGGCGGTCGTCCGGATGAGCACGATGGCGGTGAGCACGTCCGTCATCGTCGCGGACAGCCCGGGTCCTCGGCCACCCCTGCCGGTCGGACGGCACCTGGCAGGTGGTCGACATGCTCCGCACAGCCTCCGCACAGCGACGGGGCGCACCGTCGGGGGACGGCGGGGGCACCAGGTCCCAGCCACGGAGGAGGACCCATGAAGAAGCAGCTGACCAGCGTCGTCGTCACCGGCGCCATCGCCCTCGGCGGGCTCGGGGCGGGGCTCGTGGCCCTGCCCGTCGTCGCGTCCGCCGCCACGGCCGCGCCGTCGCAGGAGGGCACGGTCGCCGGGGCGGTGGCCGACCGGGTCGAGGAGATCCGCGCCGCCCTGGACGGCCTGGTCTCCGACGGCACCCTGGACGACGCCCAGGCCGACGCCGTGGCAGAGACCCTCGACGGGGCGTGGCCCGGTCGCGGTCCCGGCGGCGGGCACGGCGGTCCCGGCGGCGCCCCCGGCGGCCCCGGTGGCCCCGGTGGACCCGGTGGACCCGGCGGGGCGGCGCTGGACGAGGCCGCCGGACTGCTCGGGCTGACGGAGGAGGACCTGCTCGCCCGTCTGGAGGAGGGCGGCTCGCTCGCGTCGGTCGCCGAGAGCGAGGGCGTCGCCCTGGACACCCTGGTCGACGGGCTCGTCACCGCCGCGCAGGAGCACCTGGCCGAGCACGTCACGGCCGGCGACCTCACGCAGGAGCAGGCCGACGAGCGCCTGGCCGACGTGCAGGAGCGGGTCGAGACCCTCGTGCAGGAGGAGGACCTCCCGCTCGGTCGCGGCCACCGCGGCCCCGGCGCCCCGGCTGACGGCGCGACCGACGGCTCGACGGACGGCTCGGCGGACGGCTCGACCGTGACGCCGGCGCCGGGCGACGACGCCACCGCGGAGAGCACGGGCCTGACCGCCTGACCGCCTGACAGCGAGCCGCGCCAGACGGACGCGCGCGGCCCCGCACGCCCCGGTGCGTGCGGGGTCCGCGCGGTCCTGCACCTCGCACCGGGCGCACAGCCGGCGCACAGCCGCGCCCGCCATGCTGGGCAGGTGCCCGCCCCGACCCCGCCCCTGCTGCGCCCCGACGGCTCGGCGCTGCGCGTGCTCGTCGTCGACGACGAGCAGTCGCTCACCGAGCTGCTGTCCATGGCGCTGCGCTACGAGGGCTGGGAGGTCCGCACCGCCACCGGCGGCCTGGCCGCCGTGCGCGCCGCGGAGGAGTTCCGCCCGGACGCCGTCGTGCTCGACGTGATGATGCCGGACATCGACGGCCTGGAGGTGCTGCGCCGCCTGCGCAGCACCGGCGACGACGTGCCGGTCCTCTTCCTCACCGCCCGGGACGCGGTCGAGGACAGGGTGGCAGGGCTCACCGCGGGCGGCGACGACTACGTCACCAAGCCCTTCAGCCTGGAAGAGGTGGTGGCACGGCTGCGCGCCCTGGTGCGCCGCGCCGGTGCCGTCGCCGTCCGGGACGACGCCCGGCTCGTGGTCGGCGACCTGGTGGTAGACGAGGACTCCCACGAGGTGACGCGCGGGGGCGTCGAGGTCGCCCTCACCGCGACGGAGTTCGAGCTGCTCCGCTTCTTCGTCCGCAACCCGCGCCGGGTGCTGAGCAAGGCGCAGATCCTCGACCGGGTGTGGAGCTACGACTTCGGCGGGCAGGCCAACATCGTCGAGCTGTACGTGTCCTACCGCGCAAGAAGATCGACGCGGGGCGCCCGCCGATGATCCACACCCTGCGCGGCGCGGGCTACGTCCTCAAGCCTGCCGTCGAGGTCGACGCCGCGCCGTGAGGCGGCCCTGGGGCCTGCGCCGCCGGCTGCTGCTCGCGCTCGTCGTCGTCACCGCGGTGGTGACGCTCGCGGTCGGGACCGCGAGCGTCGCGGTGCTCCGCTCGTTCCTCGTCGGCCGGCTCGACGACCAGCTGACCTCGGCCGTGCAGCGCTCCAGCGAGGGACGCGACGGCCCGGGCGGCCGTCCGGGGGCGGGCCCCCGCGGCGGCGTCGACGGCGGGCCGCCCTTCCTCCTCGTGCCCGGGCAGGCGGCAGGGACCCTGGGGGCGGAGGTCGACGGCGGCACGGTGCTCCGGGCCGCCGTCCTCGACGCGGGCGGCACCCCTGAGCCCGTGCCCCCGGAGGCCTACCCGGCGCTCACCGGCGTCCGCGCCGGCGACGACCCGCGCAGCGTCGACGTGGCCGGGCTCGGGTCGTACCGGGTGGTCGCCGTCGGCACCCCGGACGGCGCCGTGCTCGTCACGGGGCTGCCGCTGGAGCAGGTGACCAGCACCACCACGCGGCTGGCGGTCGTCCTCCTCACGGCCACCGCGGCCGGCTGCGCCGTGGTCCTCCTCGCGGGCGGGCCGGTGGTGCGCCGCGCGATGCGCCCCCTCGCGGAGGTGACGACGACCGCGGCGCGGGTCCGCGCCCTCGACCTGTCGGGCGGGGACGGCGCCGTGCCCGACCGCGTGCCCGCGCGCGTCGCCCGCACCCCCGACGAGGTGGGCGAGGTCGCCGCCGCGCTCAACCTCATGCTCGACCACGTGGAGGACGCGCTGCTCGAGCGGCACCGCAGCGAGACCCGGGTCCGGCAGTTCGTCGCCGACGCCAGCCACGAGCTGCGCACCCCGCTGGCGTCCGTCCGCGGCTACGCCGAGCTCGCCCGCCGCGGGCCCGGGCCGCTGACGCCGGACCTCGCGCACGCGCTGGGACGGGTGGAGGCGGAGGCCGGGCGGATGGGCGACCTCGTCGACGACCTGCTGCTGCTCGCGCGCCTGGACGCGGGACGGCCGGTCGAGCGGCAGCCGGTCGACCTGGTGCCCGTCGTGGTGACCGCGCTGGCCGACGCCCACGCGGCCGGGCCGGACCACCGCTGGCACCTCGACCTGGCCTCCGAGGAGCCCGTCGTGGTGGTCGGCGACGAGGCCCGGCTCCGGCAGGTGGTGACCAACCTGCTCGCCAACGCGCGGGTGCACACCCCGCCCGGCACGACCGTCACGCTGTCGCTCGGCCGAGACCCGGACGCGTCACCGGGGGCCGGGGGCGAGGTCCTGCTGCGCGTCGCCGACGACGGCCCCGGGATCCCCGAGGACCTGCGGGGCTCGGTGTTCGAGCGGTTCGCCCGCGGCGACGGCAGCCGGTCCCGGGCGGCGGGCAGCACGGGTCTGGGGCTGTCCATCGTGCAGGCCGTGGTCCAGGCGCACGGCGGCCGGGTCGCCTGCCCACCGTCGCCCACCGGGGCCGTCGTGGAGGTGCGGCTGCCGGCCGCGCCCTCCTGACGACGTCCCGGACCGCCCCGGTACCGCCCTAGGCTGGGTGGTCTCCGCCCCGCCGGGCGGGCTCGGGCAGGATTGGCGGACGGCGATGGTCTCCTCAGGTGGTCGCGTCCCCGCGACGCTGGAGTCGGTCGCCGCCGCGGCAGGGGTGTCCCGCGCGACGGCCAGCCGGGTGCTCACCGGCTCTCCCCGGGTGAGCGAGGCCGCGCGCGACAAGGTGCTCGCCGCCGCCAGCAGCCTGGCCTACGTCCCCAACGCCGCGGCCCGCAGCCTGGTCACCAGGCGCAGCGACACCGTGGCCTTCGTCGTCTGCGAGCCCGAGGAGAAGTTCTTCTCCGACCCGTTCTTCGCCACCGTGCTCAAGGGCGCGCACCGGATCGTCGCCGCGCACAGCCTGCAGCTCGTCTTCGTCGTGGTCGCCACCGACGAGGACCGCGACCAGCTCGAGCGGTTCGCCGCGGGCGGCCACCTGGACGCGGCCATGTTCGTCTCGCTCCATGGCAGCGAGGACATGCCCGCCCGCCTGGACGCCCTCGGCCTGCCCGTCGTCATGGCCGGCCGCTCGCTCGACCCCGGCGCCGCCGGGCTGCCGGTCGTCGACGTCGACAACGCGCAGGGGGCCGGCGTCGCCACCCGCCGGCTCGTGGAGCGGGGCTGCCGGCGGATCGGGACGATCAGCGGGCCGACGGACATGGCGGGCTCGATGGACCGCCTCGACGGCTGGCGGGAGGCCATGGCCGCCGCGGGCCGCACCCCGCACGAGGACGACGTCGTCACCGGCGACTACACCGTCGAGGGCGGGCACGAGGCGATGGTCACCCTGCTCGACCGGGGTCCGGAGGTGGACGGCGTGTTCTGCGCCAACGACCTCATGGCGGCCGGGGCGCTGCGGGCGATCGCCGACCGCGGGCTGTCGGTGCCCGACGACGTCGCCGTCGTCGGCTTCGACGACATCCCGGTCGCGCTGGCGACGCAGCCGCCGCTGACGACGGTGCACCAGCCCATCGAGGAGCTCGGCCGCCGGATGGCGCAGTCCCTGGTCACCTCGCTGGTGGCCGGGGAGCCGGCGCCCCAGCACGTGCGGCTGCACACCCACCTGGTGGTGCGCGGCTCCGCCTGAGCCGTCCGGGGGCGCCCGTGGAAGCGCTCTCACGAATTTCCGGGAAACCGTTGACAGGGCCGGGGACCGCGGGCGACCCTTGCCGCACGACAGCGTGAGAGCGCTCTCACACCGGCAGCACGACAGTGCTGGCCGGCCCTCCACCACTGCCTCGACGACGAGGCGGAAGGACTATCGACATGATGACGAGTCGAGCACGGACGGCCATCGCGGTGATGGCGGCAGGAGCGCTCGTGGCGCTCGCAGGCTGCGGCGGCGAGGAGGCCACGGCGGCCGAGGGCGGCGCGGACGGCGGCAGCAGCGCCGGCGGCGAGTCCGTCGAGCTGACGGTCAGCCTCTTCGGCACCTTCGGCATGGAGGAGGCGGGCCTCTTCGACCAGTACGAGGAGGAGAACCCCGGCGTCACCATCAGCTACGAGACGACGCAGGGCGAGGACACCTACTGGCCCGCGCTGCTCACCAAGCTCAACGCCGGCAGCGGCGCCTCCGACATCCAGGGCATCGAGGTCGCCCGCATCCGCACCGCGACCACGGAGCTCGCCGACAAGTGGGTCGACCTCACGCAGACCGAGGCCGCCGACCAGCTGGGCGAGTACGCGCAGTTCAAGCAGGACGCCGCCACCACCGAGGACGGCGCGGTCGTCGGCCTCGGCACCGACATCGGCCCCACCGGCATCTGCTACCGCACGGACCTGCTCGAGGAGGCAGGCCTGCCGACCGACCCCGACGAGCTCGCCGCCCAGATGGGCTCGTGGGAGGACTACCTGGCCCTGGGCGAGCAGTACAAGGCGTCCGCCCCCGAGGGCAGCGCCTGGACGGACTCCGCGGGCGGGCTCTACAACGCGATCATCTCCACCGAGTCGGAGATCTACTACGACGAGGCGGGCGAGCTCGTCTACGACTCGAACCCGGCCGTCAAGGCGGCGTTCGACCTGTCGGCGCAGGCCGCGGCGGACGACCTCACCGCCAAGTTCGCCCAGTTCGAGGACCCCGAGTGGAACCCCGGCTTCGGCAACGGCGCCTTCGCGACCATCGCCTGCCCGTCCTGGATGCTCGGCTACATCAAGGGCCAGGCCGGTGACGAGGGCAGCGGCAAGTGGGGCGTGACCTCGCTCCCCGGCGGCGCGGCCGGCAACTGGGGTGGCGCGTACCTCGGCGTCCCCGCCAGCTCCGAGAACCAGGAGGAGGCCGTCAAGCTCGCGATGTGGCTGACCGCCCCCGAGCAGCAGGAGAAGGTGTTCGCCGCCGGCGGCAACTTCCCGTCCAACACCACGGCCATCGACGCGGTCGCCGACACCACGGACGAGTACTTCAGCGACGCGCCGATCGGCCAGATCTTCGGTGACATCGCCAAGAACGCCCCGACCCAGATCCTCGGGCCGGACGACGGCGTGCTCAAGAACGAGATCACCAACGCGCTGCTGACCATCGAGGTCAACGACGTGGACCCGGAGACCGCCTGGACCTCGGCGCAGCGGGCCATCGACAACCAGCTCGGCTGAGCACCGCGGCGGCGGGCGGGCGCACCAGCTGCGCCCGCCCGCCGCCCCGGCCCGACCGCGGTGCCTCCTCGACCAGGACGCCGCCCCGTCCCCGACCGAGGAGGCCGCCATGGCTGTCGACACACCACCCCGGGCGAGCAGGACCGACGTCGCCGTCGGTCACGCGCCCCGGTCCGAACCGCCCCTGGGACTGCGCAGCAGGCTCTTCCGCCTCGAGGCGAAGGCCGCGCCCTACCTCTACATCTCCCCGTTCTTCCTGCTCTTCGTCGCCTTCGGGCTGTTCCCGCTGGTCTGGACCGCGTGGATCAGCCTCAACGACTTCAAGCTCGGCACGCCGATGGTGTTCGTCGGCCTGGAGAACTACCGGTGGCTCTTCGCCAGCCCCGAGTTCTACAACTCGCTGTGGCGCACGATCACCATCGGCATCCTGTCCACGGTCCCGCAGCTCATGCTCGCGCTGGGCCTGGCGCACCTGCTCAACTACCAGATGGTGGTCCGGAACTTCTTCCGGATCTCCATGCTCATGCCCTACGCCACCTCGGTCGCCGCCTCCACGCTGGTGTTCGCCCAGCTCTTCGGCCGCGACAACGGGTTCTTCAACTGGGTGCTGTCCTGGGTCGGCATCGACGCCGTCGACTGGCGCAACGGGGACCTGACCGCGCAGATCGCCATCGCCGTCATCGTCACCTGGCGCTGGACCGGCTACAACGCCCTCATCTACCTGGCCGGGATGCAGTCCATCTCGCAGGACCTGTACGAGGCGGCAGCGCTGGACGGCGCGAGCAAGTGGCAGCAGTTCCGCCACGTCACGCTGCCGGGCCTGCGCCCGACCATCCTCTTCACCGTCGTCGTCTCCACGATCGGCGCCACCCAGCTGTTCGGCGAGCCGCTGCTGTTCGGCAACGGCCAGGCCAACGGCGGCGCCCTGGGCCAGTACCAGACCCTCGGCCTCTTCATGTACCAGCAGGGCTGGGACTACTTCGAGCTCGGCCGCGCGGCCACCATCGCGTGGGTCACGTTCGTCCTCGTGGTCGGTCTCGTCCTGCTCAACACCGGGATCGCCCGCTGGCGCACCCGCGACCGGAAGGCCGTCCGATGACCACCATGACCGTCCGCGACGCGGCGGCGGTGAGCCCGCTCACGCCGCGGCCCCGCCGGCGCCGGCGCCGGGGCGGCGACCACGCCGGGCCCGTCGCCTACGTGCTGCTCGTCGTCACGTCGTTCCTGTTCCTCGCGCCCTTCTACTACATGATCGTCGCGGCGAGCCGGCCGATGTCGGAGATGAACCAGTTCCCGCCGCCGCTCACGCCCGGCGGCGGGCTGTGGCGCAACATCCTCAGCGCCTGGGACGCCCAGCCCCTCGGCCTGGCGATCTGGAACTCGCTGCTGGTCTCCAGCATCATCACCGTGGCCACCGTGCTGTTCTGCACGCTGTCGGGCTACGCCTTCGCCAAGCAGCAGTTCGCCGGCAAGAAGGCGCTGTTCGCCGTCACGGTCGGCACGATGATGATCCCGCCGACGCTGGGCATCGTCCCGCTCTACCAGGTGATGGCCGCGCTCGACCTCACCGGCAAGCTGTCGGCCGTCGTCCTGCCGTCGCTCGTCACCGCCTTCGGCGTGTTCTTCATGCGCCAGTACCTCATCCAGACCCTGCCGGACGAGCTCATCGAGGCCGCCCGGGTCGACGGGGCGACGTCGCTGCGGACGGTGTGGAGCATCGTGCTCCCCATCGCCCGGCCGGGCATGGCCGTGCTGGCGATGCTCACGTTCATGGCGGCGTGGAACGACTTCTTCTGGCCGGTCATCGCGCTGGTCTCCTCCAACCCCACCGTCCAGGTGGCCCTCAAGAACCTCGGGAGCGGGTACGTGCCAGACCAGGCCATCATCATGGCGGGGACCCTCGTGGGGACCCTGCCCGTCGTCGTCGTGTTCGTCCTGCTCGGCCGCCAGATCGTCAGCGGCATCATGGCCGGGGCGGTGAAGGGGTGACCGCCGTCGAGGCACGGCCCGTCGTCCCGGTCGCCCCCGCCGCGGAACCGGCCGACGACGGCCTGCGCTTCCCGCCCGGCTTCGTCTGGGGGGCGGCCACCGCCGCCTACCAGATCGAGGGCGCGCACGACGAGGACGGGCGCACCCCGTCGGTGTGGGACACGTTCTCCCGCACCCCCGGCAAGGTCTTCGAGGGCCACACCGGTGACGTCGCCGACGACCACTACCACCGCTACGTCGAGGACGTCGCGCTCATGCGCCGGCTCGGCCTGGGCTCGTACCGCTTCTCGATCGCCTGGCCCCGGATCACCCCGCAGGTGACGCCGGACGCGCTCGGCCCGGTCAACGCGGCCGGCCTCGCCTTCTACGACCGGCTCGTCGACGAGCTGCTCGCCGCCGGGATCACCCCCGCGGCGACGCTCTACCACTGGGACCTGCCGCAGGCCCTCGAGGACGGCGGCGGCTGGACCGACCGGCGCACCGCCGAGCGGTTCGGGGAGTACGCCGGGGTCGTGGCCCAGCACCTGGGCGACCGGCTGAGCACCGTCATCACCCTCAACGAGCCGTGGTGCTCGGCGTACCTCGGCTACGGCAGCGGGGTCCACGCCCCCGGGCGCACCGAGCCCGCGTCCGCGCTGGCCGCGGTGCACCACCTCAACCTCGCCCACGGCCTCGGCACGCTCGCCGTCCGCGAGCACGCACCGGACCTGCCGGTCGCCATCACGCTCAACCTCGCGTGGGTGCGCCCGGAGGACCCGTCCAGCGCCGCCGACGTCGACGCGGCCCGCCGGGTGGACGGCCTGCAGAACCGGGTGTTCCTCGACCCGGTCCTGCACGGGCGCTACCCGGCCGACGTCCTGGAGGACACCGCCGGCGTCACCGACTGGTCGTTCGTGCACGACGGCGACCTGGCCACCGTGCACCAGCCGCTGGACGCCCTCGGCCTCAACTACTACTCCCCCACGGTCGTCCGGGCCTGGGACGGGGTCGGCGAGCGCGCCGAGGCCGACGGGCACGGCAGCAGCGCCCACAGCCCGTGGGTCGGCAGCGCGGACCGGCTCGAGTTCCCCGAGCAGCCCGGCCCGCTGACCGCGATGGGCTGGCCGGTGGACGCCGACGGCCTGCGCGAGCTGCTGCTGCGGCTGCACGAGGAGGCGCCGGGCATCCCGCTGCACGTCACCGAGAACGGCGCCGCGTACCCCGACGTCATGACCGCCGACGGCGCGGTCCACGACGACGACCGGATCGGGTACGTCGACGGGCACCTGCGCGCGGTGCACCGGGCGATCGAGGACGGCGCCGACGTGCGCGGGTACTACCTGTGGTCCCTGCTGGACAACTTCGAGTGGGGCTACGGCTTCTCCAAGCGGTTCGGCATCGTCCACGTCGACTACGAGACCCAGGAGCGCACCCCCAAGGACAGCGCCCACTGGTACGCCGGCGTGATCGGCCGCAACGGGCTCCCCGGCGCGTGAGACCGCACGGTCCCGACTCCGCCCCGCCCGCCCAGGTGCGGTGGGGCGTGGTCGGCACGGGCCCCATCGCCGCGCGGGTGCTCGGCGACCTCGCCCTGACGCCCGGCGCGGTGCTCGCCGGGGTCTGCTCGCGCACCGCGGCGGGCGGTGCGGCGTTCGCCGCGGCGCACGGCGTCGGGCGGACGTACACCGACCCGGCCGCCCTGGCCGCGGACGTCGACGTGGTCTACGTCGCGACGCCGCACGCGGCGCACCTGGACGCGGCCGCCGCCGCCATGGCGGCCGGGACCGCGGTCCTCGTGGAGAAGCCGCTCACCGCCACGCTCGCGGGCGCGCGCCGGCTCGTCGAGGTCGCGCGGGAGCACGACGTCTTCTGCATGGAGGCGATGTGGACGCGCTTCCTGCCGGTCACCGCCGAGCTGCTCGACGTCGCCGCCAGCGGCGAGGTCGGCCGGCTGCGGGCGCTGCACGCCAGCATCGGCTCGCTCGTGCCGCCCGAGCCCGGCGGCCGGCTGCACGACCCGCAGCAGGGCGGCGGGGCGCTGCTCGACATCGGGGTCTACCCCGTCTGGCTGGCCCTGCTCCTGCTCGGCCCGGTCAGCTCGGTGGCCGTCGCGGGCGAGGTGTCGCCGGGCGGGGTGGACGTGCTGTCCGGGCTCCTGCTCGGCCACGAGGGCGGGGCCGTGTCCCTGCTGTCGTCGACCCTGAGCAGCAGCGCCGCCGGCGACGCCGTGCTCGAGGGCTCGCTCGGCGCCGTCCGCCTCGAGGCGCCGCTGTGGGCGCCGCCGGCCCTCACCGTGCTCCACGGGGCCGGGGTGTCCGCCCAGCCGGCCGACCGGACCGTCCGGCCCGGTCGCCGGGGGGCCGGGTACGTCCACATGCTCGAGCACGTGCAGGAATGCGTCCTGGCGGGCCTGACCGAGAGCCCGCTGCACCCGCTGGGCACCACGCTCGCGGTGATGGAGGTGCTCGAGCAGGCGCTCGACCAGCTCGGCGTCGTCCGGCCCGACGAGGTCGAGACGGCGGGCTCGCGCGCCTGAGCCGGGGCGGCCGGCGTCACCGGTCGCGGAACGGCGCGAGCAGCCGGCGGACCGTCCCGGTGGACCCCCAGTCGTGGTCGAACATGGCCACGAGCGCGAGCAGCTGGCGCAGGTGGAGCAGCGGCATCCGCTCGCGCCAGCCCGCGTCGAGCCCGGTGGCCTCCGCGTACGCGGCGAAGAAGCGGTCGGCGGCCGGCGGGTGCGGCGAGCACCAGAGGTGGCTCAGGTCGACCTCCGCCCAGGCGTACGACACGGCGGGGTCGATGACGGCCGGCAGCCCGGCCGCCGTCGCCATGACGTTCTCCGCCCACAGGTCGCCGTGGGTGAGGCTCGCCGGGCGCACGGGCAGCAGCTCCGGCAGCCGGTCGCAGAGCCGCTCGAGCGCCCGGCGGTCGGCGGCGTCGAGCTTGTCCCGCAGCCGGGGCTCGGGCAGCCACCGCAGCAGCCGGTGCCGGGCGAAGAAGACGTGGCCGTCGTCCTCCCAGGTGTTCTCCTGCCGGTAGGTCCCCAGCCAGCCGTCGCGGTGCCAGCCGTGGCGCGGCGACGTCGTGGCGTGCAGCCGGGCCAGGTCGTGCGCGAGCTGCTCCCACGTCGCCCCGTCGTCGTCCCGCGGGACCAGGCGCTCCAGCACGAGCGCGTCCCGCCCGACCGCCAGGACGTCCGGCGTCCGCAGCCCCGCCCCGCGCAGGGCCGCCAGCCCCTCGGCCTCCACCTCGAAGACGTCCTCGCCCGGGGGTGCGTCCAGCGTCTTGGCGAACACCTGCTGCCCCGACCGCAGCCGCACCAGCGCCGCCCGGGCAGCCGTGCCCCCGGCGACCGGCCGGACGTCCGCGACCTCGCCCAGGCCCGCCGCGCGCAGCCGGTAGGGCAGCACGGCCATGGACCGGTCGGACGGGTCGGCCAGGTCGCCCCGGGCAGCCTCGTCGGCCGGGTCGGGCAGGGGCGGTGCGCACACGGGCACTCCTCGGGGGCGTCGGCCGTCAGCCCGGGGACAGCGCCTGGGCGAGCATGACGATGATGCCGCTCGGGCCGCGCACGTACGCGAGCCGGTACGCGTCGCCGTAGGTCGACACCCCGCGCAGGGGGTGGCAGTCGTGCCGGGCAGCGACCTGCAGGCTGTGGTCCAGGTCGTCGACGGAGAACGCCACCCGGTGCATGCCGACCTCGTTCGGCAGGGTCGGCCCGGTCTCGACCGCGGTCGGGTGCACGTACTCGAACAGCTCGAGCACTCCCTCGCCGCCGGGGGTCCGGAGCATCGCGATCATGGCGTGGTTGCCGTCGAGGCCCACGGCGTCGTCGCTCCACCCCCCGCTCACCTCGTCGCGGCCGACCACGACGAGGCCGAGGTCGGTGAAGAACGCGACCGTGGCCTCGAGGTCGCGGACGGCGATGGCCACGTTCTCGAGCCTGATGGGCATGGCGCGACGCTACCGACCGGCACCGACGACGACGCCGGATGCCGGGGCGGACGGGCAGGACCGCCGCACCGACGGTCCCGCTGCTCCAGCCGACGGACCCCGACGCGGACGGCTGGGCCGGCAGAGCACCGTCAGGACCCTCCGGACGGACCGCCCCCCGCCCCGGCGCGCTCGTAGGGCTGCGTGCCCAGCACCCGCAGCAGGGCGAGCCGGTCCGCGGCGGGCGTGCCCGGCGCGGCGGTGAGGACGAGCAGGGCCTGCAGCTGGTCCTCGGTGAAGAGCACCTGGCAGTCCAGCTCGAGCGGACCCGTCTCCGGGTGCAGCAGCACCTTGTGGTCCTCGAACCGCCGGGCCACGCCGTGCTCCTCCCACAGCCGGACGAACTCCGGGCTGGCGGCCGTCAGGGCGACGACGAGCTCGCCGGCCCTCGACCGGGCGCCCAGCAGGCCGTGCGCCGAGCGCAGCCCCGCCACCAGGGCGCGCGACTGGCGGTCGTGGTCCGCCTCCGGGTAGACCCGCCGGGCCGTCGCGTCGGTGAACCACCGGTAGACGTCGTGCCGGGCCAGGCCCTGCCGGTGGGCCGGGTCGCCGAACAGGGCGACGGCCAGGTCGTTGGCGACCAGGGTCTCCCCCAGCGCCGAGATCACCAGGGCCGGGGTGTCCTGCAGCCGGTCGAGCACCCGCAGCAGGGCGGGGGCGACGTGGGGGCGCATGACGAGCCGGTCTGGCGCCGCGTGGCCCGCGACCCTGAACAGGTAGTCGCGCTCGTCGTCGGTCAGCCGCAGGGTGCGGGCGAGCGCGGTGAGCATCGCCGGGCTGGGCTGCGGTCCCCGGGACTGCTCCAGGCGCGTCAGGTAGTCCACGGACATGCCGGTGAGCTGGGCGACCTCCTCCCTCCGCAGGCCGGCTGCCCGGCGGCGGGCGCCGGCCGGCAGGCCGACGTCCGCGGGGAGCAGCCCCTCGCGGCGGGAGCGGAGGAAGGCGGCGAGCCCGGGGCGGTCCATGCCGACCATGCTCCGCCACCGTCCGGGCCCGTGCCAGGGACTCCCGGTCCCCCGACAGCCAGGGCTCTCCCGCCGCGGCGCGGGGCGGCGCAGCCTGTCCGTCATGGACACCACAGGACGCACCGTCTTCATCCCCGGCGCCACCAGCGGCATCGGTCTCGCCCTCGCGCTACGGCTCCAGGCCGCCGGCAGCACCGTCGTGGTCGGCGGGCGCCGCACCGACCTGCTGCGCGCCATCACCGCCGAGCACGGCCTGGAGGGCGTGACGGTCGACACCGCCGACCCCGCCAGCATCACGGCCGCCGCCGCCCAGGTGCTCGCCGCCCACCCCGACCTGGACACCCTCGTGACCATGGCCGGCATCATGCGGGCCGAGGACTGGACCACCTCCGACGGCTTCCTCGCGACCGCCGAGGAGACGGTCGGCACGAACGTGCTCGGCCCCGTCCGGCTCGTCGCCGCCTTCGTCGACCACCTCCGCACCAGGCCCGGGGCCGTGGTCATGACCGTCTCGAGCGGGCTCGCGTCGGTCCCCCTGGCAGCCACCCCGACCTACAACGCGTCCAAGGCGTTCGTGCACATGCTCAGCGAGTCGGTCCGGCTCCAGCTCGCCCCGACCGGCGTGCGGGTGGTCGAGCTCGTCCCGCCCGCGGTGCAGACCGCGCTCATGCCCGGCCACGAGACCAGCGAGACGGCCATGCCGCTGGAGGAGTACGTCGACGAGGTCATGGACATCCTGCGCGACCAGCCCGACGCCACCGAGGTCCTCGTCGAGCGCGTGGAGCTCCTGCGGTACGCCGAGGTCCGGGGCGACTACGACCAGGTGGTCGGGATGCTCAACGGCACGGTGGCCCCTCCCGGCACGCCCTGACACGCCCCGACCACCCGGCAGCCACGTAGAGTGCCGGGCCAGCGGCAGCCGTCGACGGTCCGCGGACGACGAGCAGGGGCGGGCGGGCGCGACGGTGGCGGGCGAGCAGGGACCGGGGGCCGAGCCGGTCGTGGCCGCGGGGACCCCCGGGACGCCCCCCACGGCGCCCGCCCCCACCGGCCCGGTCCCCCCGCCGGGGGCGGACCTCGCGGAGCTGGCGCTGGTCACCGGGGACGCGCCGTCGGCGGTCCTGCTCGTCGACCTGTCGGCCCGCACCGTCGTGCACACCAACTCCGTGGCCGACCAGCTGGCGCCCGGCGTGCGGCTCCCCGTCGGCCTGGACGTGTGGTCGGACGCCGCACGGCTGCGCGACCTGGCCGGCGCGCGGCTGTCCGACACCGACCACCCCCTGTCCCGGCTGGCGCGGTCGCAGCCGGTGCTCGGGCAGGGCGTCTCGGCGGCCCGGGTGAGCGAGCTGGGCACGCGGCGGGAGCCGCTGTGGGTGGTGGCGCTGCCCATGCTCGACGCGCCGATGCTGCAGCAGCACGCGCTCGTCGTCCTGCTGCCGATGCGGCACCGCGAGGCCGCGGAGGCCGCGATGGACGCCGCCCAGGTGCAGGCCCAGCTGCGGGACCGGGCCGTGCTGGCGACCGGGCTGGCCTTCACCGTGGCCGACGCCCGCGCCGCGGACCAGCCGCTGGTGTGGGTCAACCCCGCCTTCACCGCCAGCACCGGCTACTCCTTCGAGGAGGCGGTCGGCCGCAACTGCCGCTTCCTCCAGGGCAGCGCCACCGACCCGGCCACGGTGGCGGCGATCAGGGCCGCGCTGGACGCGGGCGAGGGCATCACCACGTCGCTGCTCAACTACCGCAAGGACGGCACGGCGTTCTGGAACCAGCTGTCCGTCAACCCCATCTCCGGCCCGGACGGGGAGCTCACGCACTTCGTCGGGATCCAGGCCGACATCACGACGCGGGTCGCCGCAGACGCGGAGCGCGACCGCGCCCTGGTCGCCGAGCGCGGCGCCCGCCTGGAGGCCGAGCAGGCCCGCCGCGAGGCCGAGCAGGCGCAGGCGCGGCTGCGGCTGCTCGCCGAGGCGACGACCCGGCTGGCCGTCACCCTCGACACCGCCCAGTGCCGCCAGCACCTGGTCGACCTGGTCGTGCCCGAGCTCGCCGACTGGGTGCTGCTGCTCAGCAGCGACGAGCACGGCCACCTGCGCGAGGTCAGCGCCAAGCACCGGTCCGGGCACCACCAGAAGCTGCAGGACTACACCCGCGCCCTGCGCCACGCCCTGCTCCCCGGCCCGCCCACGCAGACCCTCCTGGGCGGGGCGTCCGCCCGCCGGATCAGCGACTACGACAGCCCGACCAGGCGCGCCGAGCGGGAGAGCTGGGTGAGCGACAGCTCGATGCTCGACCTGAGCGACGACCTCGGCGCGGCGTCCCTGCTCATCCTCGCCCTGCCCGGGCGGCGCGCCGGCGACGACGTCATGGTGCTGGTCCGCGGCCCCGGCAGCCCCCGGCACAGCGAGGACGACCTCGACATCGCCGTCGACCTCGCCCGCCGGGCCGGCCTCATCCTCGACAACGCCCGGCTGTACGAGGAGCAGCACGCCATCGCGGCCGCGCTGCAGAGCAGCCTGCTCCCCGCCCTGCCCGCGGTCCCCGGCCTGACGGCGGCCGCCCGGTACCAGGCCGCCGCGTCCGGCGCCCACGTCGGCGGCGACTTCTACGAGCTCATCGCCCTGCCCGACCACGCCGTCGGCCTGGCGATCGGCGACGTCGTCGGCCACGACGTCATGGCCGCCGCCGCCATGGGCCACCTGCGCGGGCTGCTGCGGGCGTGCGCCTGGGACGCCGCGGCGGGCTCGACGGCGGCGGTCCTCGAGCGTGTCGACGACCTGCTCGCCGGCCTGGGGATCGCCACCATGGCGACGCTCGCCTACGCGCGCCTCAACCCCGACCCCACCGGCGGCTGGACCCTCACCCACTCCAGCGCCGGGCACCCGCCCCTGCTGCTGCGCCACCCCGGGGGCGAGGTCGAGGTGCTCAGCACCGACCCGGAGCTCCTGCTCGGCGTCGCACCGCAGCGCCGCCACGCCGCCCGGCACCACCTGGCCGTGGGCTCGACGCTGCTGGCCTACACCGACGGCCTCGTGGAGCGCCACGACGAGGACCTCGACACCGGGCTCCGACGGCTGGCCGCGGCGCTGGCCGCCGGCCCGGACGACGTCGAGGACCTCGCCGAGCACCTGCTGGCGACCCTGGCCAGCACCACCGACGACACCGCCCTGCTCGTCCTGCGCACCTGACGGGTCGTCCGCGCCCAGCGATGCCGGCGCAGGGGTGCCCTGCCGGTACACCTCACGACGGTGACTGCCGCCGCGCGCCGGGCTGTCGCACGCTGCCCGGATGAGCCGCACGCTGCACCGCGCCCGCACCGCCGTCAGCGTCCTCTTCTTCCTCAACGGCGTGCTGTACGCGAACCTCGTGCCGCGGCTGCCGGACCTCAAGGCCGCGCTCGGGCTGGACAACGCGGCGCTCGGCGCGGGCATCGCGGCGATGCCGCTCGGCGCCCTGGTCGGCGGGCTCCTGGTCCCGCCGCTCATCCGGCGCCTGGGCTCGGCCACGGTCGCCTCGGTCGGGCTGGTCGTGCCCGCGGTGGCCCTGGCGGCGCTGTCGCTGTCCGGCGGGTGGGCGGCGTTCGCCGCTCTCATGCTCGCCTTCGGTGCCTCCGACGCCGCGGTGGACGCCGGCCAGAACGCGCACGGCTTCCGGGTGCAGCGGCGCTACGGGCGCTCCCTGGTCAACGGGTTCCACGGGCTGTGGAGCGTCGGGGCCGTCGCGGGCGGGCTGCTGGGCTCGGCCGCCGCCGGCCTGGGGGTCCCGCTCACCGTCCACCTCGGCTCCTGCGCCGTGCTGTTCACGCTGCTCGCGCTCGCCACCCGCCGGTCCCTGCTGCCGGGACCGGAGGACGCCGAGCGGGAGCCCGCCGCGTCCGGGCCGGACCGGCGGGGCCCGCGCCGGGTGGCGGGCCGGACCGTCGTCCTGCTGGGGGCAGCCGGGGCGCTCGCCGCGTCCGCGGCCTTCGTCGAGGACGCGGCCGCGTCGTGGAGCGCGCTGTTCATGCGGGACGTCGTGGGCAGCGGCGCCGCGACCGCCGGCCTGGCCTTCGTCACCCTGCAGGTGGCGATGACCGTCGGCCGGCTCACCGGGGACCGGGTCGTCGACCGGCTCGGGCAGCGCCTGGTCGGCCGGCTCGGCGGTGCCGCGGTGGCCGTCGGGGCAGGGCTCGCCCTCGCCGTCCCGACGACCGCCACCACCCTGGCCGGCTTCGCCCTGGCCGGGCTCGGCGTGGCCACCCTGGTGCCCGCCGCGCTGCACGCCGCCGACGAGCTGCCCGGCCTGCCCGCCGGGCTCGGTATCACCGTGGTGAGCTCCGCGCTGCGCCTGGGGTTCCTCGCCTCGCCGGTCCTCGTCGGCGCCGTGGCCGACGCGAGCAGCCTGCGGGGGGCCCTGGTCACCGTCCCGGTCGCCGGGCTGCTGACCCTCCTCGCCACCGGGCTGCTGGTGCCCGGGCGGTCCCGGCAGCCTGCCGACCGGCGCTGACACACGCTGGCCACCTCGGTGCTGTCAGTGGTCGGGGTCGTCGTCGTGGTGGTCCTGGGTCGACTCCTGCGTGTGGGAGCGGGCGTCGGCGACGATGTGGGCGACGTGGTCGTCGGCCAGGACGTAGGCGGCCTCCCGACCCCGGCGCGTCCTGGTGACCAGGGACGCGTCGCGCAGCACGCGCAGGTGCTGCGACACCACGGGCTGCGGCAGGTCGAGGGCGTCGACGAGCTCGTGCACGCACAGCTCGCCGTCGGCCAGGAGGCTGATGACGGCGATGCGGACGGGCGAGCCGAGCGCCCGGAAGAGCTCGGCGACGTCCTCGTGGTCGACGAGGACGCGGGCCGGGCTCATGCGGGGGACCTTATGTGCACGACCGTGCAGGCCGGACCGGCGTCCGCCCCCGGGCTCGCCCCTCACGGCGTGGTCCTCGCGGGGGGGCGGCCCTGTAGACCTGACCGAATGACGTCCCACGACCGGCAGCGCGCCGGGACCCCTCCCTGCTGGTCCTCGGACGGGACCGCGCGGGCGTGAGCCAGGACGTCGCCCGCACCCCCGCCGGGCCCGGGGGGCTGCTCGACCGGGCGGCCCCGCTGGGGCGCCGCCTGCGCACCGAGGCGGGCGGCGCGGGCCTCCTGCTGGCCGCCACCCTGGCCGCGCTGCTGTGGGCGAACTCCCCGTGGGGGTCCACGTACGACGCGTTCTGGCACACCGAGCTCGCCCTGCGGGTGGGCGGCGCGGAGCTCGCCCTCGACCTGCAGCACTGGGTGAACGACGGCCTCATGACGTTCTTCTTCTTCGTCATCGGGCTGGAGGTCAAGCGCGAGCTGGTCCTCGGCGAGCTCGCCGACCGGCGCCGCGCCGCGGTCCCCGCGGCGGCGGCCCTGGTCGGGCTGGTCGTCCCCGCCCTGGTCTACGCGGCCTTCACCCTCGGCGACGAGGCGATCACGGCGTGGGGCGTGGTCATCTCCACCGACACCGCGTTCCTGCTCGGGGTGCTGGCGCTGCTGGGGCCGGCCTGCCCGCCGCAGCTGCGGGTGTTCCTGCTGGCCCTGGCCATCGCCGACGACGTCGGCGCGCTCACGGTGATCGCGCTCTTCTACACCGAGGACCTGGCGCTGCTCCCGCTCGCCGGGGCGGCGGTCGGCTTCGGCCTCATGCTCGCCCTGCGCGGGCTCAGGGTCTGGCGCGGGCCGGCGTACCTCGTCGTGGGAGTCGGGGCGTGGGTGGGGATGTACCTGTCGGGCGTGCACCCCACGCTGCTCGGGGTGGCGGTCGCCCTGGCCACGCCGGCCTACGCCCCGCGGCGCGCCGAGGTCGCCGACGCCGCCTCGCGCACCCGGGCGTACCTGCAGTCCCCCAGCCCCGAGTACGCCGACGCGGCCCGGCTGTCGATCGCCCGGTCCGTGCCGGTGGGCGAGCGGCTGCAGCAGCTGTGGCGGCCGTGGACGTCCACCGTCATGGTCCCGCTGTTCGCAATCGCCAACGCCGGCGTGCCCCTCGGCGCGGACAGCCTGCGCGCCGCCGCCGCCTCCCCGGTGACCCTCGGCGTCGTCGCAGGCCTGGTCGTCGGCAAGCTCCTGGGGATCCTCCTGGGCACCGGGCTCGCGGTCCGGCTGCGGCTCGGCGACCTCGCGCCCGGCATCGGGGGGCTCTACCTGGCCGGCGGCGCCGCGCTGTCCGGCATCGGGTTCACCATCTCCCTGTTCATCGTCGACCTCGCGCTGGACGACGACGACCTCGCCGACCAGGCCCGGATCGGCGTGCTCGCCGCCTCGGTCCTCGCCTCGGTGCTCGGCGTCGCGCTGCTGCGCCTGGCCGCCCGCCGCAGCCCCGCCGCGGACGAGCAGCTGGAGCTCGACCCGCCGGTGGACCCCGGCCGGGACCACGTGCGCGGGCCGGTCGACGCCCCCCTCACCCTGGTCGAGTACGGCGACTTCGAGTGCCCGTTCTGCGGCCGGGCGACCGGGGCCGTCGACGAGCTGCGCGAGCTCCTCGGCGACCGGTTCCGCTACGTCTTCCGCCACTCGCCGCTCACCGACGTCCACCCGCACGCGCAGCTGGCCGCCGAGGCCGCCGAGGCCGCGGGCGCGCAGGGCCGGTTCTGGCAGATGCACGACCGGCTCTTCGCCTCCCAGGACCGGCTGACGAGCACCGACCTGCTCGACCACGCCGCCGCCCTCGACCTCGACCTGGTGCGCTTCGCCCGCGAGCTGGGCGCCGGCCGGTACCGCCGCCGGGTCGAGCAGGACGCCGAGTCCGGCCGGGCCAGCGGGGTGGGCGGGACGCCCACCTTCTTCGTCCACGGCCGCCGGCACACCGGGCCGACGGACGCCGCCACGCTGGCCGCCGCGCTGCTCGACGGGGCCGGCCGCGACGGCGGGCCCGGTACCGGCGACGCGGCCGATGGCGGCGCACCGGACGGCGCACCGGACGGGGGGCGCACGGGCGGCCTGCCGCCGTCACGGGTGCCGCGCGCCGGCAGCGCGGTCGACGACGACATCGCCCAGGTCCTGGCCGGCCTGCCCGAGCCCGTGCAGGAGACCCCGGACCGCGGCGGCGACCACCCCCGCCTGGACGACGACCGGCTCGCACGGCTGGCGCAGCACGGCACACGCCGGGCGGTGGCCCGCGGCGACGTCCTCTACCGCCCGGGCGCCCCGTCCTACGACCTCGTCGTCGTCCTGTCCGGGACGGTCGCCGTCATCGGCCACGTCGAGGGCGGCCCGCCGGTCGTGCGGGTGCACGGCGCACGGCGGTTCCTCGGCGAGCTCGACCTGCTCGGCGGGCAGCCCGTGACGCGCACGACCGTGGCCCTGAGCAGCGGCGAGGTGCTCCTGGTGCCCCTGCCCCGGCTGCGCGCTCTGCTGGCCGAGGACGCCGACCTGCGCGAGCTCGTGCTGCGGGCGTACCTGGTCCGGCGCGCGGTCCGCTTCGAGCTGGCGACCGACCGCGCGCCGGCCGGCCGCGGCGAGGGCTGACGTCGCGGTCTGTCAGCCCCCGAAGACGGCGCGGCCCTGCGTGGCGGAGGTGCCCAGGTCGCTCCTGGGCAGGGTCCGGCCCGCCAGGACGGCCTCGGTCCACGCCGCGGTGGTCGCGACCGCCGCGAAGCTGGAGTGCAGGAGCACGAGCAGCGTCGCGTGCAGCTGCTCCGCCGAGACCTCGCCCGCCTCGTTGGCCAGGTGGATCGCTCCCGTGGCGTCGGACAGGACCTCCGCGGCCAGGCCGAGGTCCTCGGCGCCCACGGCCGTGGCGATGTCGCAGTTGTTGGTCATGTAGCCGACGATCGTGACGGTGTCGACGCCCTGCCCGGCCAGCCACGCGGCGACGTCGGTGCCGGCGAAGACGCTCCCCTTGTCCTTCGACGCCCGCTTCCACGACGGGCGCAGCCGTCGCTCGACCTCCGGGTGCAGCGACCAGCTCTCGCTGCCCACGGCGAAGACGGGGGCACCCTCGGGCAGCTCGTGCTGCACGACGACCACGGGCAGGTCGTGCTCCGTGGCCACGTCGAGGGCGGCCAGGACCTGGGCCAGGGTCTCCTCGCGCGGCGGGGCCTGGACCTGCAGCACCCCCGAGAAGTACTCCTGCTGGACGTCGACGACGACGAGGGCGCGGCGGGGTGCGGTCACGGCTGTTCTCCTGACGGGGCGGGGGTGGGTCTGTCCTGGTGCCAGCCTGGCGGACGGCGTGCGGGTCGGGGACGTCAGGGCACGGACGCCACCCCCGGACCGGCCCGCCGCCCGGTGGAGGGTGCACTGCCAGGGCCTGTCCGCGCGGCGGCCCCCGGCCTACCGTCCTCGCATGGACAACCGAGCCGAGGTCCGCGAGTTCCTCGTCACCCGCCGCGCGAAGATCACCGCCGCGGACGCAGGGCTGCCCGACGTCGGGCAGCGCCGGGTGCCCGGGCTGCGGCGCACCGAGGTCGCCTCGCTGGCCGGGGTCAGCGTCGAGTACTACGCGCGGCTCGAGCGCGGCGCGATCGCCGGGGTGTCGGCCTCGGTGCTCGACGCGCTGGCGAGGGCGCTGCGGCTGGACGACGCGGAGCGCACCCACCTGTTCGACCTCGCCCACGCCGCGGACGGCACGAGCGCGCTGCGCCGCCCCCGGCGCCGCACCACCACCCGGACCTGGACGCCGCGGCCGAGCCTGCAGTGGGTGCTCGACAGCATCACCACCGGCCCCGCCCTGGTCCGGAACGGCCGGATGGACCTGCTGGCGGTCAACCCGCTGGGCCGCGCGATGCACTCGACGATGTACGACAGGGTCGCCGCGGGCACCGGGGACGGCCCGCCGAACTTCGCCCGGTACACGTTCCTCGACGAGGACTCCCGCCGCTTCTACCCGCACTGGGAGACCGCGGCGGACACGGTGGTGGCGATCCTCCGCACCGAGGCCGGCCGCGACCCGCACGACAGGGTGATGCACGACCTCGTCGGGGAGCTGTCGACCCGCAGCCAGGACTTCCGGCGCCGGTGGAGCTCCCACGACGTCCGCCTGCACGGCGCCGGCTCCAAGCTGTTCCACCACCCGGCGGTCGGGGAGCTCGACCTGGCCTACGAGAGCATGGACCTGGTGTCCGAGCCCGGCCTGTCGCTCACGGTCTACGCGGCGGAGCCCGCGTCGCCGACCGCGCAGGCGCTCGCGCTGCTGGCCTCCTGGGCCGCGACGGAGCTCGAGCCGGCCCGCCCGGCCTGACGCGGAGGTCGGCCCCGCCCGACGGCGGGGCCGACCGCGGCACCCCGGTCAGGCGGCGAGGAACTGGGCGTAGAACGAGCGGGGGTCCGCCGCCAGCGATGCCTTGACCATCACGCTCCACCCGTCGACGACGACCTCGAGGTCCCCGGCCTCGACGGCGTCCAGCGTCAGGCGGACGACCTCCGCCGGGTCGGTCTTGGGCCCCTCGATCCCCTTCGCCATGTCTGTGTCCGCCAGGCCGAGGTGGACCGAGGTGACCTGCGTGCCCTGGCCGGCCAGCTCCAGGCGCAGCGCGTTGCTCATGTTCCAGTTGGCGGCCTTGGACACGGCGTACGCGCCCGCGCCCGGGTAGGAGAACCAGGACAGCGCGGAGGCGACGTTGACGACCGTGCCGCCGCCGTTCGCGGCGAGGACGGGGGCGAAGGCGCGGACCATCGACAGCGTCCCCCAGAAGTTCACGTCCATCTCGGCGCGCACGCCCTGCAGGTCGCCGAGCAGCTGGGCGCCGGTCGAGATGCCGGCGTTGTTGACGAGCAGGTCGACGTCCCCGGCCAGGGCGGCCGCCGCCGCGACGGCGTCGGGGTCGGTGATGTCCAGGGCGACCGGGCGGACGCCGGGCAGGTCGACGAGCCCGGGGTCGCGGGCGCCGGCGTAGACGGTGGCGCCACGGGCGAGCAGCTCGGCGGCGAAGTGGTGACCGAGGCCGCGGTTGGCCCCGGTGACGAATGCGGTTGTCATGTCTGGGACGCTACGACCTCACGTTGACGTCAGGGTCAAGTCGAGGTCCGGCGGAGGGGGAGCGGGTGCGCATCGGAGAGGTCGCCGAGCAGGCGGGGGTCAGCGTGCGGGCGCTGCGCTACTACGAGGAGCAGGGCCTGCTGGTGGCCGACCGCAGCGCCGGCGGTCAGCGCCGGTACCTGCCGGAGGCCGTCGACCGGGTGCGGTTCATCCAGAACCTCTACGCCGCGGGCCTCGGCAGCAAGGCCGTCGTGCGGATCCTGCCCTGCATGGAGGACGGCGTCCTCACCGACGAGATGCACGAGCGGCTGCTGGCGGAGCGCGCCCGGGTGCAGGAGCAGCTGGACGAGCTGACCACGACGCGCGACAAGCTGGACGACGTCATCCGGCTCGGGCAGGCGCACCGCGACGGGCCGGGCGGGCCCGTGGGGCGGTGCGCCCCCGACGCCTGACCGCCTGCGCCTGTGGCCGGACGAGCGGGAGGAGCCGTACGCGCTGTTCCGCACACCCGTCGGTGCGGGGCCGGTGGCCCTGGTCCCCTGACCCGCGGCCCGTCCGCGCCCCCGTCTCAGGGGTGCCAGTAGCCGACCGCGCAGAGCAGCCGGGTCTCGTCGTCCGCGCCCGCGGGGGGCTCGACGGCCGGGGGGAACACGCCCCACTCACGCCACTGCTCCGCGTTCGGCAGGACGTGCTCCTCCAGGCCCGCGACGACCTCGGGCGGCAGGGAGAAGGGCAGGTCCAGGTGCTCGGCGATGAGCCACGCCTGGAAGGCCCGGTAGGTCGCGAGGTGGGCGAGGCCCTCGGCCGCGGGGTAGTCGCCGTAGCTGAACCGGACGACCGTCCCGGGTGCGACGCCCCCGCGCACGGCCGCCGTGGCCGCGTCGTTCAGCGCGTCGTAGGCGCCGACCGGGTCGTCGCCCAGCAGGTCGGCCCCGCGCAGGTCGTCGCCGTCGGCGGCCGACCGGCCTTCGAGGACGCGCGGGACCCAGGCCTCGTCGTAGGCGTGGGAGGCGAGGACGTCGCGGGGGTGGGGTCAGGCGTCTGGCTCCACTCCTGCGGCACGGGCCGGTCCAGGTCGGCGGGGGCGACCCGGTCGACGACGCTGCGCAGGGCACGGTCGGAGGCGAGGAAGAGCTCGTCGGTCTGCATGCGGGGACCGTAGGAGCGGCCACCGACACCCCGGCCCCGGAACAGCCGGGCCGCTCCCCGCGCTGGCACCCGGCGTGACAGCCACCAGCACCTCCGCCGCCCGCCCCGACGACCTGGGGGCCTCCTGGCCCGGCGACCCCGGGACCGACCGGGCGCCCACGCCGGTCCGCACGCCGCCCGAGGGTGCGCACGCCCTCGTCGTGGGGGCCACGGGCATCACGGGGTCCGCCCTGGTGCGGCAGCTCGTCGAGGCGGGGTGGCGCACCACCGGCCTGTCCCGCCGGCCGCCCGCCGACGACCGCGCCGCGCACGTCGCCGCCGACCTGACGTCGCGGGCGTCGCTCGAGCAGGCGCTGGCCGGACTGCGGCCCACGCACGTCTTCGTCGGCGCCTGGTCCCGGCAGGAGACCGAGGCCGACAACATCCGCGTCAACGGCGGCATGGTCCGGGACCTGCTCGCCGTCCTCGGCCCGCAGGGCTCGCTGCGGCACGTCGCGCTCGTCACCGGCCTCAAGCACTACCTGGGCCCGTTCGAGGCCTACGGCAAGGGCGAGATGCCGGACACCCCGTTCCTCGAGGACGCCGCCCGGCTCGCCGTCGACAACTTCTACTACGCGCAGGAGGACGAGCTGTTCTCCGCCGCCGCCGCGCACGGGTTCACGTGGAGCGTGCACCGCTCGCACACCGTCCTGGGCCACGCCGTCGGCAACGCCATGAACCTGGCCGCGACCCTCGCCGCGTACGCCGGCATCCAGCGACGCCTGGGCCGGCCGTTCGTCTTCCCGGGCTCGCGCGCGCAGTGGGACGGCATCGTCGACCTCACCGACGCCGACCTGCTGGCCGACCACCAGCTCTGGGCGGCGACCACGCCGGCGGCCGCCGACGCGGCGTTCAACGTGGTCGACGGGGACGTCGTCCGCTGGCGCCGGCTGTGGCCGCGGCTCGCCGAGCACCTGGGGGTGGAGCCGCAGGGGCCCGGGGACGACCCGCTGCCGCTGGAGCAGCAGATGGCCGGTGCCGAGCAGGTCTGGGCCGAGCTCGTCGCCGAGCAGGGTCTGGGCGAGCCCGACCTGTCGCGGGTCGCCTCGTGGTGGCACACCGACGCCGACCTCGGCCGCCCCATGGAGGTCGTCGCCGACATGACCCGCAGCCGGCTGCTCGGCTGGACCGGCTGGGTGAGCACCGAGCGGGCCCTGCTGCGCCAGGTCGACGCCTACCGCGCGGAGCGCCTCGTCCCCTAGGTGCCCAGGCGCCGCAGCAGGTCGCGGAGCCCGGCGGGGGGCGCCGCGGCGCCGAAGTACCAGCCCTGGGCGTGGTCGCACCCGGCGGCCGCGAGGTGGTCGCGCAGCCCCTCGGTCTCCACCCCCTCCGCCGTGACCGACAGGCCCAGGGCGTGCGCCATCCCCACCGTGGCGTCGACCACCGTGGCGGCCCGCGGGTCGGTGAGCACCGCGCCCGCGATCCCCCGGTCGATCTTGAGGGCGTCGACCGGGAGGTCGAGGACGCGGGCCAGGTTGCTCCAGCCGACCCCGAAGTCGTCGACGACGACGTGCACCCCGAGCGCCGCGACGGTCGCGAGCTCGGCGCGGGCCAGCGCCGGGTCGGCCAGCTCGGTGGTCTCCGTCAGCTCCAGCGTCAGCCGCGGCCCGGCGAGGTCGTGGCGCTCCAGGGCGTCGAGCACGTCCCGGGCCAGGCCGGGGCGGGCCAGCTGGCCGCCCGCGACGTTGACCGCCACCCCGCCGGGCAGCTCCAGGCCCTGCGCGCCCAGCCGGACGAGCTGGGCGCAGGCGGTGTCCAGGACGTGGCGGGCGACCGGCACGACCATGGCCGTCGTCTCCAGGGCGGCCATGAACGACAGCGGCGGCAGCGTGCCCAGCCCTGGGTGCTGCCAGCGCAGCAGGGCCTCCAGCTGGTGCGGGCGGCCGGTCCGCAGGTCGACCACCGGCTGGTACCAGGGGACGAGCTCGCCGTGCTCGAGCGCCTGGCGCAGCCGCTCGGGGCGGCGGGCGTCCTCGCGGACGTCCGGGCCCAGCAGCCCGTCGAACCGGTCGCGCCGGCTCTGCTCGAGCAGCGCGACCACCTGGGTCGCCAGCGCGACCATCGACGCCACCTCGGCCTCGCCGAACCGTCGCTCCCGACGGTCCAGCACGCACAGCGTCCCCAGCGGCAGGCCGTCCCGCCCGACCAGTGGCACCCCCAGGTACCCGCGGATCTCCGGGCCCCCGGTGACGAGGGGGTTCTCGCGGAACCGCGGGTCCGTCCGGGCGTCCGCCACGAGCAGGACCCGCGCGTCGGCGACCACCTCCGAGCACAGCGACAGCTCGCGAGGGGTCTCGGTCAGGTGCAGGCCCAGGCTGGACTTGAACCACTGCCTCGCGGAGTCCACGAGGGTGACAGCCGCCATCGGCGTGCCGCAGACCTGCGCCGCCAGGGCGGTGACGATGTCGTACGCGGCCTCGGGAGGCGTGTCGAGGACCCCGTAGGAGCGCAGCGAGTCCAGCCGGTCCTGCTCCATCGCGTGGCCCCGGACGCCGGGCGGCGGCTCGCCCCAGGCGTCCTCCGCGTCCCTCGCCGACGACTGTCGGACGGTGGGGGTGCTGTCGTGCTCCACGTGGTCCCCGGTGCAGGCGGTGCCTGCCACCCTGGTCTGTCAAGGTCGGCCCCGGCGCGTCCTCACCGTAGCGGTCTACCGTGCGCACAGGGGGTGCCGACGGGTGCCGTGCCCGCCGCGCCGGAGGGGGACCGCATGGGGCTCGAGCACCGCGGGCGGCCGTCCGTCGCCGACACGGGGGGCTCCGACGGGCGGGACGAGCTGGCGGCGCAGTTCAGCAGCTTCGCCCGGACCGTCCAGCAGCGGCAGGACCCGCACGAGACGCTGGTCGAGATCGTCCGGGCCGCGGTGCAGCTGGTCCCCGGCTGCGACGAGGGCTCCATCAGCGTGGTGCTCGGACGCCGCCGCGTCTTCTCCGACGCGGCGTCGGGCGAGCTGCCGCGCGTGGTCGACGCCCTCCAGGAGGGGCTCGGGGAAGGCCCCTGCCTGGACTCGGCGTACCAGCACACGACGGTGCGCGTGCCCGACATGGCGCGCGAGCAGCGCTGGCCGCGGTTCAGCACCGCCGCCGCCGAGGCGGGCGCGCTCGGCATGATGTCGTTCCAGCTCTACGTGGACGGTGACGACCTGGGTGCGCTCAACCTGTTCTCCCGCCGGGCGGGCGCCTTCACCGACGAGTCCGAGCACGTCGGGCTCATGTTCGCCGCCCACGCGGGGGTCGCCTACGCGGCGGCCCGGCAGCGCGCCTCGCTGCGGCGGGAGGTGGAGACGCGCCACGTCATCGGGCAGGCGCAGGGGATCCTCATGGAGCGGCACAGGGTGACGTCGGAGCAGGCGTTCGCGATGCTGGTGCGGGTCAGCCAGCACCGCAACGAGAAGCTCCGCGGGGTGGCGCAGCGGCTCGCGGACAGCGGCCACATCGACGACGTGGCCCTGCCCCGCGCCCGGACGTCAGGGCCGTTGCCACCGCGCCCGCCGGCGCGCATGCTCGGCGCCATGGACATGGCGACGTGGTGGGCACAGCTCCAGCCGGGCTCCCGCGACTGGCTGGCGGCCCACGCCGGCGAGGTGCTCGTCCCGGCCGTGGCCGAGGACGTCGCGCGGGTGGGCGGCACGTCCCCGACGTCCGACGGGTCGCCGGTCGAGGACGGGCCCGACGGCCTGTGCCTGACCGACGCCGCGGTCGACTGGGTGGTGGCGGTGGCCGACGGCGAGAGCCCCTGACCGGGCAGGAGAGCCGGAGGCGTGCGCGCAGCACGGCGAGCCCGGCCGACGGGCGGGCATGCGTGCACCGGCGGGGGGTAGCCGGGAGCCCATGGCCGCCCCCCGCACCACCGACCGCCCGGCGAGGCTCAGCCCGTCCGACCTGAGCCAGTACCTCCGGACGGGCCGTGACCCCGACCTGCGCCGTCGGCGTGCCGTGGTCGGTCTGTCGCTGCTGGGCCTGGCGGGCGGGCAGGTCGTGGCGGCGTTCCAGACCGGTCTGCTCCGGCGCCTGCCGGACCCGCCGGGGCCGTTCGACTCCGACCGCGTCGACTCCTCCGACTACGCCTACCGGCGGCTGCAGACCGCCGACGGGCTGCTCATGCTCGTCTCGTACGCGGTCACGGCCCTGCTGGCGGGCACCGGGGGTCCCGACCGGCCGTCCACCCGGCCGCTGCTGCCGCTGCTGAGCGCCGGCAAGGTCGCCGTCGACGTGGTCACGAGGGTGGTCCTGGCGCGGGAGGAGTGGCGCGAGAACCGGGCGCTGTGCGCCTACTGCCAGGCCGCGACGGTCGCCTCGGTGGTGTCCCTGCCCCTCGTGCTGCCCGAGGCACGGCGCAGCCTGGCCGCCCTGCGGGCGCGGACGACCTCGTCCTGACTTCCCCCGCCCCTTACCCTCGGCCCGTGGACAGGTGGCCCAGCGGGGCAGCGACGACAGCGGCAGCGGGCACCACGGACGACGCACGTGGCGCGGTGCCCCGCGGTCGCGCGGCGACCCCGGCGGGGCGGTCCTGATGCCGGGCGGACTGGCGGCGCTGCTCGACGACATCGCCGTGCTCGCCAAGCTCGCGGCGGCCTCGGTGGACGACGTCGGGGCGGCCGCGGGGCGCGCGAGCGCGAAGGCCGCCGGCGTCGTCATCGACGACACGGCCGTGACGCCGCGCTACGTGCACGGCTTCACGCCCAACCGCGAGCTGCCCATCGTGCGCAAGATCGCCGTGGGTTCCCTGCGCAACAAAGTCCTGTTCATCCTCCCGGCGGCCCTGCTGCTCAGCCAGTTCCTCCCGTGGCTGCTCACGCCGATCCTCATGCTGGGCGGCACGTACCTGGCCTTCGAGGGCGCCGAGAAGGTCTACGAGGTGCTGACCGGGCACTCCAAGGTCAAGGAGGAGGAGGCCCTGCCCGCCGGCGCGCAGGGCGAGGACCAGGAGCGGGCCATGGTGCGCGGCGCCACCCGCACCGACTTCATCCTGTCCGCCGAGATCATGGTCATCGCCCTCAACGAGGTCGCCGACGAGCCCCTGCTGTCGCGCGCGATCATCCTGCTCGTGGTGGCCATCGGGATCACCGTGCTCGTCTACGGCGTGGTCGGCCTCATCGTGAAGATGGACGACATCGGCCTCCGGCTGGCCCAGACGCGCAACGGGGCGGTCGCCACGGCCGGACGGCTGCTGGTCACTGGCATGCCCAAGGTGCTGTCCGTGCTGTCCACGGTCGGCATCGTCGCCATGCTCTGGGTCGGCGGGCACATCCTGCTCGTCGGCGTCGACGAGCTCGGCTGGCACCAGCCGTACGACCTCGTCCACACCCTTGAGGAGGCCGTGCACGGCGTGCCCGCGGTCGGCGGCGTGCTCGCGTGGCTCGCCAACACCCTCGCCTCGGCCGTGGTCGGCCTCGCGGTCGGCGCGGTCGTCGTGGCCCTCATGCACCTGCGGCCGAAGAAGGCCGGGGCCGAGGCCCACCACGCCTGACGGGGCGTGGCGCGACCGTCCGGCCCTCGGGTCGGACGCCGCGCCCCCGGTTCCGGGCAACCGCGCCTGAGGCACGCGCGACCGGCAGGCCGCACGGCGCCCCCGAGGGTCAGAGGGTCGCGGACCTGCCCTCGCCGGACCCCTTGACGGACACCCGGCGCACCCGCCGCCAGTTGACGGCCATGGGGGCCTTGATGCCCTGCTCGACCGTGGCGCCCTTGCTGGACATCAGGTCGGCCACCCGCTCGAGCGCGGCCCCCGGCTCGTCCTCGACCCGGATCGTCACGGCGTCGTCGTCGTCGAACCTCACGAGCAGATCGGTCATGGCCCCAACGTACGGCCCGCAGGGGCCGAGGAGGAGCGGGAGCAGCCGGCCGGCTACCTGGCCGCGAGGTCGTCCAGGCGGGCGGCGTTGACGTCGACGCGGCCGTCGATGCCGTCCACGCGGCCCATCCAGTGGAACTGCCACACCGTCCAGTCCCGGTCGGGGCGCCCCAGGTGGCTGACGAGCCAGCGCGGCCGCTCCGAGCGGTCCAGCACGGTGTAGCGCCCCTCCCAGTCCTCGCCGACGTACAGGAGGACGTCGCGACCCCAGGCTGCCTCGACCTCCGACAGGAAGGCGTCGAGCTCGGCGTGGACGTCCTCGGTGCTCGGGCGGCGGCTGCAGTTGCCCCCCAGCTCGAGGTCCACCGCGGGCGGCAGGGCGGTGGGCTCGGGCGGGGCGGTGCGCAGGAAGTTCTCGGCCTGCTCCAGGCCGGGCCGGCACAGGGTGAAGAAGTGGTACGCGCCGCGCTGCAGGCCGGCCTCCCCGGCGCCGTCCCAGTTCTCGGCGAAGCGGGCGTCGACGAAGGTCTCCCCCTCGCTCGCCTTGATGTAGGCGAAGGCGAGGCCGTCCTCGTCGGCGGCCACGGCCGGCCAGTCGACGGCGCCCTGGTGGTTGCTGACGTCCAGGCCGTAGGCCTCGTCCGCGCGCAGGGACGGACGGTCGTGCGGGTACCAGAGGTACCACCAGCCCGCCGCCGCGGTCAGCGCCACGAGGACGACCAGGGGCGGTACCAGCCACAGGCGTGCGCGACGCGACCTCGTCCGACCCCCTGACGACCCCACGCTGGGGAGGCTACGTCACGGGCAGGAGCTCGGACCCGTGGGCTCGCGGCCTCGCTCACCGGGCGGACGGCCCCGGCAGCGCCGTCGACCGGTGGGCAGCACCAGGGACCGTCGGGTCGCCGGGGAAGAAGCGGCGGCCCGCCCAGAGCGAGACGTAGACAAGGCCGACGAGGACGGGGACCTCGATGAGGGGGCCGACGACCCCGGCCAGGGCCTGGCCCGACGTGGCGCCGAAGGTGCCGATGGCCACGGCGATGGCGAGCTCGAAGTTGTTGCCGGCCGCGGTGAAGCTGAGCGTCGCGGTCTTCGCGTAACCCAGCCCGACGGCCCGGCCGAGGAGGAACGAGCCGCCGAACATCAGGGCGAAGTAGGCCAGCAGGGGCAGGGCGATGCGCGCGACGTCCCAGGGCTGGGAGGTGATGGCGTCGCCCTGCAGCGCGAAGATCACGACGATGGTGAACAGCAGCCCGTAGAGGGCGACCGGCCCGATCTTCGGCAGGAACGTGCCCTCGTACCAGGCACGGCCCCGGGCCCGCTCCCCCAGCGTGCGGGTGAGGTAGCCGGCCAGCAGCGGGATGCCCAGGAAGACGAGGACGCTGACGACGATGGCGACGACGGAGAAGTCGGCGCTCGTGGTCGGCAGGCCGAGCCAGCCGGGCAGGACCTGCAGGTAGAACCAGCCCAGCGCGGCGAAGGCGAGGATCTGGAAGACCGAGTTGATGGCCACGAGGACCGCGGCGGCCTCCCGGTCCCCGCACGACAGGTCGTTCCAGATAAGGACCATGGCGATGCACCGGGCCAGACCGACGATGATCAGGCCGGTCCGGTACTCGGGGTGGTCGGGCAGCAGGAGCCATGCCAGGGCGAACATGAGCGCGGGGCCGACCACCCAGTTGAGGACCAGGGACGCGACGAGGAGCGTGCGGTCGCCGGTCACCCGGCGGGTCTCGGTGTAGCGGACCTTGGCCAGGACCGGGTACATCATCAGCAGCAGGCCGACGGCGACGGGCAGGCTGACCGAGCCCACCTGCACGGCGTTGAGGGCGTCGTCCAGACCGGGGACGCCGCGGCCGAGCCCGAGGCCGAGCGCCATGGCCAGGACGATCCACAGCGGCAGGAACCGGTCGAGGGTGGAGAGCCTCGCCAGGACGGGACCGTCGGTGCGGACGGGCTGCTCGTCGACGACGTCGCTCACCCGGCGCGCCGGGTGGTCGGGGGTTCGTCCGCCGGGGCGGGTCGCGGTGCGGGGACCATCGGGTGCACTCCTCGGATCGACGGACGTCGATCCGAGCCTGCCGCCAGACATCGACCGGCGTCAACATAGACAGACGTCGATACCCGGTGCCATGCTCCTCCCATGCCCAGCCCTGCGGCCACGACCGAGCGGACGGCGGGGAGCCTGCCCGTCACGGCGGCCCCGGCGCCGGCGTGCTGCGCCCCGCTCGTCGGCGAGCCGCTCGGGGCGGAGGACGCCGCCCGCTTCGCCCGCACGCTGCGGGCGATCGCCGACCCCGCCCGGCTCCGGCTGCTGTCCATGGTCTCCGTGCACGAGGGCGGCGAGGCCTGCGTCTGCGACCTCACCGAGCCCCTGGGCCTGTCCCAGCCCACCGTGTCGCACCACCTCAAGGTGCTCGTCGAGGCCGGCCTGCTAACCCGCGACAAGCGGGGCGTGTGGGCGTACTACGCGCTCGTGCCCGGAGCCCTCGACGCGGTGGCCGACGTGCTGCGCACCCCTCAGACCGCACGCTGACCAAGGAGCACGCATGGACGAGACCCCCGACCAGACCCTCCCGACGGTGCTGTTCGTGTGCGTGAAGAACGGCGGCAAGTCCCAGATGGCGGCCGGGCTGATGCGGCAGGCCACCGGCGGCCGCGTGCAGGTGCTGTCGGCAGGCACCGCCCCGGGCGGCGCGGTCAACGCCCTGTCCGCGGAGTCCCTGCTCGAGGTAGGCGTCGACATCCGCGACCAGGTGCCGCAGCCGGTCACGGACGAGCTGGTCGCCGCGGCGGACCTCGTCGTCGTGCTCGGCCGCGACGCCGTGGTGGCTCCCGAGGACGGCACCCCGGTCGTCACGTGGGACACCGACGAGCCGTCCGAGCGCGGCATCTCGGGCATGGAGCGGATGCGGCTGGTGCGCGACGACATCGCCGCCCGCGTGGACGCCCTCGCGGCCGACCTGGCGCGGGCCACGGACGCCCCCCTCCCCTGAGGCGGACGGGCGAGGGGAGCCCTGCCAGGGCACCCCGCCGGGCCACCGCGGGCGCGAGCCGGCGGGCACGATCGTCGGATGGACCTCCAAGACTTCCTCGACCACGTCGACCACGGGCTGCCCGTCGAGGGCGGCTCGGACCTGCACGCCTTCATGGTCCGCGCGGCCCAGGACGCCCTGCGGACCACCGCCGAGCTCAACGGCGCCTACCGCAGCCCCGAGGAGGTGCACGCGCTGCTCGAGCGCCTGACGGGACGCCCGGTCCCCCGGTCGGTGACGGTGTTCCCGCCGTTCTACTCCGAGTTCGGCAAGAACCTCGTCCTCGGCGAGGGGGTCTTCGTCAACATGGGCTGCCGGTTCCAGGACACGGGCGGGATCACGATCGAGGACGGCGCACTGATCGGGCACGGCACGACCCTGACCACGCTGGACCACGCCATGGACCCCGGGCACCGCGCCGACATGGTCCCCGCGCCGGTCCGCATCGGGCGCAGGGCGTGGCTGGGGGCCGGCGTCACGGTCGTGCCGGGCGTCACCGTCGGGCCCGGGGCCGTCGTCGGGGCCGGCGCGGTCGTCACGCGGGACGTGCCCGCCGACACGGTCGTGGCCGGGGTCCCCGCCAGGGTCCTCCGCGCCACGGGCTTCACGACCGCGCCTGCCTGACCCGCCGTCGCGTCCTGCCCCCGGGGCGCGGGCAGGACGGCGCGCGGGTTCTGGGACCGGTCCTTACCCTGGTCACGACGCGACCTGCCGGCGCCTCGGCCCACGACACGGAGGACCTGATGGCGCACCACGAGGTCCTGGTCGTCGGGGGCGGGAACGCGGGCATCTCGCTGGCCGCCCGGCTCCTGCGCGACGGTGCGCGGGACGTCGCGGTCGTCGAGTCCGAGACCGTCCACCGGTACCGACCCCTGCTCAACTACGTCGGCGCCGGCGAGGCGACGATGGCCTCGCTCGAACGGCCGGCGGCCTCCGTCGTGCCGCGCGGCTGCACCTGGGTGCGGGACCGCGTCGTCGCGGTCGAGCCGGAGGTGCCGGCGGTGCGCACCCAGGGCGGGACCCGGATCACGTGCACGACGCTGGTCGTCTGCCCCGGGCTGGAGGAGGACTGGGACGCCACCCCCGGGCTGTCGGAGGCGTCGGCGGCGGGCTGGGCCGGGTCGACCTTCACCGTGGAGGGCGCCCCGCGGGTGTGGCCCGCCCTGCGCGACCTCACCGGCGGACGGGTGGTGTTCACCGTGCCGCCCGAGCCGGCCCCGTGCAGCGCCACCGCCCTCAAGCCGCTGTTCATGGCGTGCGACCACTGGCGCCGCCGAGGGGTGCTGGAGGACGTCGACGTCCACCTGGTCCTGCCCGGTCCGTCGCCGCTCGGCCTGCCCGGGCCCGACCGGTACCTGGAGGAGGCGCTGACCTCCTACGGGGTGGACGTGCTGCGGGAGGGCCGCGTCACGTCGCTGCGGGACCGCCGGGTGACCGTGTCGACGCCCACCGGCTCCCGGGAGCTCGACGACGTCACCTTCGCGCACGTCGTCCCGCACTACCGGGCGCCGTCCTGGGTGGCCCGGAGCCCGCTGGCCGGCGCGACCCCGGCCGGCCTGGTCGACGTCGACCCGACCACGCTGCGGCACCGCCGGTACCCCGCGGTCTGGTCGCTCGGCGACGTCGCCGACCACCGCACCAGGTCCTCCGGCGGCGCACTGCGGGAGCAGGTCACGGTGCTGGCCCGCAACATCGCCCTCACCCGTGACGACGCGGGCGTCAGCACGGCGCGGCTGGCGCGCTACGACGGCTACACCGTCATGCCCGTCACGGTCGCCCGGCACCGCCTCATGCTCGTGGAGGTGGACCGGGACGGCCGGCCCAGACCCTCCGTGCCCTTCCCGGACCTCGTGCGGCCCCGGCGGGCGACGTGGGTGGCCGACCGGTACGCCCTGCCCGTCACCTACTTCCGGGGCATCCTGCGCGGCCGGGTGTGAGGAGCGGGCTCCGCACCGGGGCGGACCGGCGCGGGACCTGCCGTACGTGCCGGTCGCCTAGAGCCACCCGTTCTCCTGGGCGAGGCGGTGGGCCTCGGCGCGGGTGGGCACCCCGAGCTTGGCCGTGACGGCGCTCAGGTGGTTGCGGACCGTCCCCGGTGACAGGAACAGCGCCCGGGCGACGTCGCGGACCGGCCGGTCGGCGGCGGCCAGCGCGAGGACCTCGGCCTCGCGCGGGGTCAGCGGCGACGGCGGGGCGGTGAGGACGTCGGCGGCCAGCACCGGGTCGACGTAGCGCTGGCCGTCCCGTACCCGCCGGACCACGTCGGCCAGCGCCGCACCGGGGGCACCCTTGGCGAGGAAGCCGCGCGCCCCCGAGGCCAGCGCCCGGCGCAGGGCGGCCGGCCCGCCGTGGCCGGTGAGGACGACCACGCGGCAGCCGGGGAGCACCCGGGCGAGCTCGCCCACGACCGCGATCCCGTCCATCGTGGGCATCTGCAGGTCGACGACCGCGACGTCCACGCGGTGGGCGAGCGCCAGCCGGACGGCCGCGGCCCCGTCGGCGGCCGTCGCCACCACCTCGATGTCCGGCTCGCGGTCCAGCAGGAGCGCCAGGGCGTCACGGACCATCTCCTCGTCGTCGGCGAGCAGGACGCGGATCATCGACCGGCCATGACCAGGCGGACCTCGAACAGCCCACCGACCGGTCCCCAGGTCAGGCGGGCACCTGCGCGTGCCGCCCGCCCGGCCAGGGCCGGCAGTCCGGTGCCCCGCACGCCGTCGACCGGTCGCAGCCCGTCGTTCACGACGACCAGCGTGGCGCCCGCGTCGCCGGCTGTCAGGTCCACCGACACCTGCATGGCGTCGCTGTGCCGGAGCAGGTTGGTGACCGACTCCCGGACGACGGCGGCCAGCAGACCGGTGGAGGTCGGGTCGAGGACGTGCGCGATGGCGGCATCGGCACGGACGGTCGCCGCGATCCCGGCCGAGGCGAGCACGAGCTCCGCGGTCCGCAGCTGCTCCGCCAGGTCGACGGTGCCGTAGCCGTGCACGGCGGCCCGCACCTCCGCCAGCGTCGAGGCGGCCAGCCCGCGGACCGCCTCGGTCTCGGCGCGCGCCCGGACGGGGTCGACGGCGACCAGGTCGCCCGCCACCTCGGCCCGCAGCGCGATGACCGTGAGCCGGTGGCCGAGCAGGTCGTGCAGCTCCTGCGCCAGCCGCAGCCGTTCCGCGCTGACGGCCAGACCCGCCTCCGCCTCGCGCCCGGCCTCCGCGGCCACCAGCAGCCGGAGCAGCCACACCAGCACCTGCCCCATGAGGACCACCAGCGCGGCGGTGCCGACGGTGAACCCGAGGGTCTGCGGCACCGACTGCCCCCAGACCACCGCCCCGACCACGGCGACCGCGACGAGCGCGCCCCCCAGGGCGAGCACCGCGCGAGGGGCGAGCACGAGCAGCAGGACCCCGACCACGGTCCCGGCCAGCCACGCCCACGGCTCCTGCCCCGGCGCCGCCCACGCCCCGACCACGGGCCACAGGGCCAGCGCCGAGGCGAGCAGCACCGCGACCAGGCCATCGCGGGTGCGCGACCCGACCCACGGGGTGACCGCCGCCCGCAGGAGCAGGACGAGGGCCGCTCCCGACGCCGCCGCGAGCGCCCCGACCAGCAGCCACGCCGCGCGCGAGGGAGGGTCGACCAGGGCCAGCGGCAGGAGCACCCCCCAGCCCACGTTGACCGTGAGGATCGCCAGGACGACGAGCCGCGCCCGACCCGCCCGGTCGGTGACGCCGCCGGGCCGGGACCCCGGCGTCACCATGCGCCCCATCATCGACCCGCCGGGGGCGCCGTGCCGGTGCGCTGCCGGGTCGGCGGCGCTCGACCGGGGCGGGGTCATCGCAGCAGGACGAGCTGGAGGGCGACAAGCACGTCGAGGGCGCCGCACCACTCGGCGTAGGAGCGGGAGACCACCTCTCGCCGCCGCAGGTGGACCAGGTCCCACACCCCGTGGCCGAGCCAGCCGACGGCCAGGACCCAGCGGCCCACGTCCGGGGCGGCGAGCAGCGCCACCACCGCGACGCCCGCGAACAGCACGTACCCGACGACCTGCCTGGCGAGCAGGGCCCGGCCGGCGTGCCCGCCGGGCTGCCGTCCCGGGTGACTGCCGAGGTCCGTGCCGCGGTCCCTGCCGTGGTGCACCGCGCCCGCCAGGGCCACCACCGCCGCCACGGTCGTGACGGCGAGGACGTGGTCGACCGTGCCCCGGGACTGCAGGGCGCCGAGGGCGACGACGCTGACCAGCAACGCCGGCCAGCTCGCCCGGGGCCGCTGGAGCACCGCGAGGACGACGTAGAGCAGCGGCAGGACGGGCAGCAGCTGCGCGGCGGTGACGGTGTCGACGCCCCAGAGCGCCGCGGCCAGCCCGACCGCGAGCGCCGTGGGCCAGCGACGGAGGAGCACGAGCAGCGGCGGGGCGGCGCGACCGGCGGCCGGGGCGGTGAGCGAGGTCTGCACGGTGGGCTCCTCCGAGAGGCGGCGGGACGCCTCCACCGTCGCCCCCTCCGGAGGCCGGCCCCCAGGTGCCGGTCGTCATGGTCCGGGCATGACAGCCAGGGCACCCGCAGGTGACGTGACGCACCTGGGAGCACGCGCCGACCCGCGGCACCGTCGAGGGACACCCCGACGGAAGGAGATCCGATGGACCGCACCGCGAGCAGCCGCACGACGAGCACCGCCGGCACGACGAGCACCGCCGGCAGGGCACGCGCCCTCGCGGTGCACTACGTCCAGATGCTGCTGGCGATGGGCGCGGGGATGCTCCTGCTCCTGCCGGCCTGGGCGCTGGCGACCCGGGACCTGAGCGCGGCCTGGCTCGCCCGCCCGGAGGTGCCGCCGCTGGTCATGGCGACCGCCATGACGGCCGGGACGGTCGTGTGGATGCGGCTGCGGCGTCACGGCTGGCGCGATGTCGTCGAGATGTCGGCGTCGATGTACCTGGGGTCCGTGGCGCTGCTCCCGCTCCTGTGGCTCGGCATGCTCGACGGCGACGGCGTCATGGCCCTGGGGCACCTGCTCATGCTCGTGGCGATGGCTGTCCCGATGCTCGCGCGCCCGGAGGTCTACGCCGTCACGCACCGGCACCACCGGTCGACGGCGTGACCGGCGGAGGGCGTCGCACCCGGGCTGCGCGCCACGGCTGCGGGGAGGGGTTGCCCGGCGCCGCGTCTGGCGGCACGGTGACGAGGTGGCCGCGGACGAGGAACGGGACGGCGTCCGGCTGAGCAGCCTGGACTCCCCGCTGGGCGACGGGCTGGACGTGACCAAGCGGGACCTGGTCGACCACCTCGACGCCTTCGCCGACCGGCTCGTGCCGCTGCTCGCGGGCCGTCCGCTGACCGTCACGCGGGTGCGGCCGGGTGCGGCGCCGTTCGTCCAGCGCGACGTGCCGAAGGGGGCGCCCGACTGGGTGCGCACCGTGGCCACGTGGTCCGACCGGGCCCGGCGCGAGGTGCACCAGGTCCTGGTCGAGGACCGCCGCACCCTGCTCTGGCTGGGCAACCAGCGGGCGGTGGAGCTCCACGTGCCGTTCAGCCGGGTGGGGGCGGACGAGCCGACCGGCCTGGTGCTCGACCTCGACCCGCCGGACGGCGCCTCCTTCGACGCGGTGGTCGCCACCGCGCTGCTGTGCCGCCGGGCGCTCGCCGACGCCGGCCTGGAGGCGGCGGTGAAGACCAGCGGGGCCACCGGCCTGCACGTCGTCGTCCCCGTGCACGGCTCGTCGGCCGAGGACGTCGCCGCCGCGACCCGTGCCCTGGCCGCCCGCACCGCGGCGCTGGACCCGGACATCGCCACGACCGCGTACGTGGTGGCCGACCGGGGCGGCCGGGTGTTCGTCGACTCCACCCGGTCGGGCCGCGGCACGGTCGCCGCGGCCTACAGCCCCCGCGTCCGCCCCGGGCTGCCGGTCTCGGCGCCGGTCGGCTGGGAGCAGCTGGCCGACGTCCTGCCCGGCGACGTCACCGTCCGGACGGCCGTCGCCCGGTTCGGCACCGCGGACCCCTGGGCCGCGGCCCTGCCGGAGCCGCAGGAGCTGCCGGCCGACCTGGTCGCCGAGGGCCACGGCATCCCGGTCGCCCGGGTGCAGGCCATGCACGAGGGGAAGCGCCGCGCCCGTGCCCGGGCCGCGGAGGAGCAGCCCCCGACCTGACCGCTGCCCGACGACCGGGCCCGCGTGCTTGTGTGTCCCCGTGCAGAGGTGGTGGACGCGGACGGGCCCCCGGGCCGCCCGCGTCCTCGACGCCGTGCGGCCGCACGTCGACCTGGTCCTGGTGGTCGTGGTGACGGTGGCGGCCTTCGCGCCGCCCCTGGCGGGGCGGGGCACCCTGCTCGGCTGGGAGGAACCCGTGCGGGACCTCGACGTCCTGGCCGTCGTCCTGGTGCTGGGCCACTCCCTCCCGCTCGCCCTCCGGACGCGGTCCCCGGGCTGGTGCCTGCTGCTGGTCTCGGTCTCGGCGTCCGTCTACCAGTGCCTCGGGTACCGGCAGACCGTCGCGAGCATCGCGGTGTACCTGGCCCTGTACACCGTCGGGTACCGGCAGCGCCGGCACCGGGTGCTCACGGCGGCGGCCTGGCTGCTGGGCTACGCCGCCCTGTGCCTCACGCTGCTCCGGCTCGGCTCCCCCGTCCCGCCCGTGGAGCTGGTCGAGTTCCTCGCCCTGCCGGTCGGGTGCTGGCTGGCCGGGGCCCTGGCGGGCGCCGGGCTGGCCCAGCACAGCTGGCCGCAGAGCTCGCGGGACAGCTGAAGCTGGTCAAGGTCGACGCGGACCTCTCGCCGGAGGTGAGCCGCCGCTTCGAGGTCCAGGCGATCCCCACACTGGTCCTCATGCACCACGGCCAGGTGGTCGCCACGCAGACCGGCGCCGCCCCCGTGAGCACCCTGCGGTCGTGGCTGACCGAGCACCTGCCTCAGCCGGACGCCACCGGGGCGGACGCCCCTTGGACCGGGGAGGACCGGCGATGACCTCGGTCCCCGGTCGGGCGGTCCCGGACCCCCACCTCGCGCTGGTCCGGCCGGTAGGGCCGCCCCGGACGGCGGGCTGCGAGGGGTGCCTGCGGCTCGGCACGCCGTGGGTGCACCTGCGGCAGTGCCTGACCTGCGGCGAGGTCGTCTGCTGCGACTCCTCCCCCATGCGCCACGCCCGCGCCCACGCCGCCACGACGAGGCACGTCGTCGTGCGCTCGATCGAGCCCGGTGAGAGCTGGAGGTGGTGCTATGCCGACGAGCAGTTCGTCTGAGCCCGAGGTCCCGGACCTGCCCGAGACCCCCGACACCACCGGCGCCTACCCCCGCCTCACCGAGGAGCAGGTCCTGTTCCTCGTGCGCTACGGCCAGCGGAAGCGGCTGGGGAAGGGGACCACGTTGTTCTGCGAGGGTGACCGCGACTGCGGCCTGTTCCTGCTGCTGGACGGCAGGGTCCAGGTGGGCCAGGAGGACCACCAGGAGGGCCGGTCACGAGTCATCGCGGTCCACGGACCGGGGCGTCTCGTGGGCGACCTGTCGATGCTGACCGGCCAGGTCGTGTTCGTCACCGCCGTCGCCCAGACCGACGTCGAGGTCCTGGAGGTCCCCTTCGACCGGCTCACGGAGGCGGTCACCCACGACCGGGCGCTGGGGGACCTGATCCTGCGGGCCTTCATCCTGCGACGTCACATCCACGCCGACCTCGGCGCCGGGCTCCGGATCATCGGCTCCCGCTACTCGCCCAGCACCCGGCGCCCGAGGGACTTCGCGAGCCGCAACCGCGTCCCGTACCGCTGGGACGACCTAGAGGACGATCCCGAGGCCGAGGCGACCCTGCGGGCGTTCGACGTCTCACCCGCCCAGACCCCTGTCGTCATCTGGAAGGGGCGGGCGGTCCTGCGCAACCCCAGCATCACGGAGCTGGCCGCCCTCCTGGGGCTGCGGCAGGAGGCACCGCCTCGCGACGCCTACGACGTCGTGGTGGTCGGTGCGGGCCCGGCCGGTCTCGCCGCTGCCGTGTCGGCCGCCTCCGAAGGGCTCTCGACGGTCGTGCTGGACGCGATCGCGACGGGAGGCCAGGCGGGGACCTCGTCCCAGATCGAGAACTACCTCGGCTTCCCGGCCGGCATCTCGGGCGCCGAGCTCGCCGACCGGGCGGTCGTCCAGGCCCGCAAGTTCGGCGCCTCGTTCACGATCCCCGGCGAGGTGGGGTCGCTCGACCCCGTCGACGGCCACTTCGTCGTCGGGCTGACCGACGGCACCCAGGTGGAAGCGCACACCGTGGTGCTCGCGACCGGTGTACGGTACCGCCGCCTCGAGGTCCCCGGCATGGACCGGCTCGAGGGGCCCAGCGTCTACTACGCCGCCACCGAGTTCGAGGCACGGCTCTGCCGCGGCGACCCGGTGACGGTCGTCGGCGGCGGGAACTCGGCCGGGCAGGCGGCCCTGTTCCTGGCCCGGAACGCAGCCGGGGTGGACCTCGTCGTCCGCCACGACGACCTGGACCGCGACATGTCCCGCTACCTGGCGGAACGGGTCGTCGCGGCCCCACGGGTACAGCTGTGGCGCAGCTGCGAGGTCTCCGAGCTGCACGGCGACCTCGGGCTCCAGGAGGTCGTCGTCCGCAACCTGCGGACGGGCGAGTGCCGACCCCTCGCCTCGACAGCGCTCTTCGTCCTCATCGGGTCCGAACCCCGCACCCGGTGGCTGGAGGGCGTGATCGCGCTCGACGACAGGGGGTTCGTGCTGACCGGTGGCGACCGGGGTGAGGCCGACCAGGATGGCGCCGCCGTGTTCGAGACCGCGACCCCGGGCGTCTTCGCGGTGGGGGACGTGCGCAGCGGCTCGGTGAAGCGGGTGGCCTCCGCCGTCGGCGAGGGCTCCATCGCCGTGCGCCTGGTGTACGAGCACCTCGTCCGGACCGGTCGACGGTGAGGTGTCGACAGCGGGCGGATCACTCCGCGTGATCGGAACGTGCCGACCGGTGCCGGACGTCTTCTCGCAGTGGACGGTCGTGGCGTCGGACGGCTGGGGCGCCCGATGGTGGCCGCCCTCGACTGTCCATGGACGATCTCTCGGGCTGTTCGCCGGACGAAGGCTCGGTGACCTCCCGGTGGACGCGAGCGGTGACGTGCTGGCTGTCGTCGCAGTGTGCGAAGGAGACAGAGAGGGTCTACTGCTCCGTCAGGGGACCCGTGATCTCGGACGTCGGAGATTGCCGCCGGACGAGGCGGGCTGACGGTGGTGACACTGAAGGTCTTTCGCCGCGGCAGCCTGCGACTGGCCAGGTCGGTGAAGGCCATGCCGTCGGCCGGTTCGTCAGCCTGCCTCACGGGGAGCGGTGGCCGGTCGCACCGGCAGGCCCGCGCCGATAGGCGATCCTCTGCAGGACCGTCCGCTCCGGGGCTCTCGAGCCGCCCCGCGCACCTGGTGGGCGGGGCCGCCGACGCCTCCGGCGAGGGCGGCGCCGCCCTGTTCACGTGCGTCGCCGACGAGTAGGTTGATCGAGGTGGCTTGTCCTCCCGCGGCCGCGTTCCCCGCAGCGAAGGAGCCTGTCCATGGTGACCAAAGCCCTCCTCGTGCGTCTAGAGGCCTTGCCAGGTAAAGAGTCGGAGCTCTCCGAGTTCCTCGAGGCTGCACGGGCGATCGTGATGGACGAGGCGGGCACCGTCTCCTGGTTCGCCCTTCGGTTCGGCCCGTCGTCGTTCGGCGTGTTCGACGTGTTCCCCGACGACGAGGCACGCGATGCCCACCTCGCCGGGGGTGTGGGGCAGGCACTAGGGCCCAACACCGGCGTCCTCTTCTCCGAACCCCAGATCGAGAAGATCGACATCCTCGCCGACAAGATCCCGGGGTAGACGCCCCCGCACCGCTTCCCCGAAGCATCCGCCCGAATATCTTGGCCCTGATCGCCTCAGAGCCGCAGCGCCTGGGTGTGACCCTGATAGAGCTCCAGTTCTTGGAGATCGGGCGCGTCGACCATCTCGTCCAGCTGACCTCAAGGGTCGAGTCCGGCCCTCGGATCTGTCGTCGCGCCTACCTGTCCTTCGCGCGGGGACCGCGCGATCCGTCGACTCGTCCGGCTCATCGCCGGGCTCGACTCTTGCTTCACCGAGCGCGGTGATCCGACACTCAGCCATGCCGCCGAGAGGTCGGGAGCGTCCGCGCAGCCCGATCGCGTCCGCATGAGCACCGACGAGGTAGTGATCGGGCTCGTCTCGGCTCCGGGTGCGGCCACCGAGATCGCGGCGACCCTCGCCGACGACCTGGGTGCAGAGCTGAGTCTTCACCTGCCCACCGTGCAGTGGCGGGTTCCCACGGTGGTCGACGAACTCGTGCAGCCGCCTGCCGACGACGCCGCCCTCGTCGCCGCGGCGAGGGAGCGGCTGGTGCAGGAGGACTGGGATCTGGTCGTCGTCCTCACCGCCCTCCCGCTCGCGGCTCGCCGGCGCCCAGTGGTGGCCCACGCGAGCCCTGTGCACGGCGTCGCTGTGGTGTGTCTCCCGGCTCTCGGTGCCATCGGGCTGCGTCGACGCACCCGTGACACAGTCGTCGGTCTCGTGCGCACCCTGCTCGGGGACACGGAGGGCGACGCGTCGTCGGGCTCGGCTGCTGTTCTCGGACGCCGTGCCCGCGAGCTCGGGAGGAGCCAGCGGCACGAGGGAGACGGCGGCGTCATGTTCACCGCGAGGGTCCTGAGCGGGAACCTGCGGCTACTGATCGGGATGATCCGCGCCAACCAACCGTGGAAGCTCGCCATCGGACTCTCTAGAGCGCTGGCGGCCGCTCTCGCAACGGGAGTCTTCGCGATGGTCACCTCCGACATCTGGCAGCTGGCCGACGCGCTCGGCTGGGCCAGGCTCTGGGTGATCGGGGTGGGCTCGGTCGCGGCGATCACCACCGCGCTCATCGTCGGCGCCGGCCTGTGGGAGCACGCATCGAATCCGGTCAGCAGGAAGCAGGTGACCCTCTTCAACCTCGCTACTACGGCGACGGTCGTCCTGGGCGTGCTCTGCCTCTCTGCCGCGCTCTTCGTGCTCGCACTGCTGACCTCACCAGTCCTGGTGCCCTCGGACCTGTTCGAGCAGGGCCTCGGACACGAGGTTCGCTTCAGCGACTACCTGGAGCTGGTGTGGCTCACCAGCGCCCTCGCGACGTTCGGGGGAGCTCTCGGTGCGGGACTGGAGAGTGACGAAGGGGTCCGTGCGGCCGCCTACACGTATCGGCAGGACCGCGCTCCTGCGTGACCAACAGAGCCAGGCGCTACCCAGGTGTGAGACTTCCGGAGCGAAGTGCCCGCACCGGGGCCGGCAGGGGATCGGCCGACGGAGTCTTTCCCTTCGTACCGCTCGTCTAGGACCGCGGCCGTCAAGGGCAGGTGTGGTGACTTCCGAAGGACTACCCGCCAGTCGGTCCGCCGCTGAGCCCGGTAGACCAGCCGCAGCAGCGGTCGGTCGAACGGGTGCCTCGGCACGTAGACCGGCTCTCGGCGGGCCACCCTGGACACATGCTGACGCCCGGCCTCGTCAGCCGCCAGGTCGCGCTCCCGCCGCGGGGAGGCCCTGCATGCACACCCCGCTCCTCCGGCCGCCCTCAGTTATGCTCGAAGGGAGAATGCTGAGACGGGCATCTGCGGGACCCGCCAGGAGCAGGTGCACGTCGGGCCAACGATCTGGACCCGCGCAGAGTCCTCGAGGAGCGGCGGGATGTCCAGGACAAGGCCCCCGTCGTTGAAGGACGTCGCCCGCGAGGCGGGCGTCTCGTTCCAGACGGTCTCCCGTGTGGTCAACCACGGGCCGAGGGTCTCCGTCGCCACCCGGGACCGCGTGCTCGCGGTGATCGACGAGCTGGGCTACCGCCGCAACGAAGCGGCGCGGGCCCTCAAGACGAACCGCTCTCGCACGATCGGGGTCATCGCCGACGCCTCACCTCGGTTCGGGCCCGTGAGCACCCTCGCCGCCGTGGAGTCCGCGGCCCGTCGCGCGGGCTACACCGCGCTCGTCGCCACGATGAGCAACCCCGGCCCGCAGCTGGTCACCGACTCCTTCCGCGACTTCACGGAGCGCGGCGTCGAGGGGGTGGTCGTCATCGCCCCGCGCGTGTCGATGGCCCAGGTCGCCCAGGAGACCTCGCCGGACATCCCGCTGGTGATGCTGGCACCGGGGGCGGACACGCTGCCCGGCATCACGGTGTTCTACGAGGACCAGGAGCTGGGCGCCCGGCTCGCCGTACGCCACCTGCACCAGCTGGGTCACCGAGAAGTCGCCCACCTCGCCGGAAGCCAGGAATGGCTCGACGGGCGTGTCCGCCTGCGGGGCTGGCAGACCGAGCTCGAGGCCAGGGACCTCCCGGCCGGGCCGGTGCGGTTCGGGGACTGGTCGGGGGACAGCGCCTACCGGATCGGTCAGGAGATGCTGGCCGAGGGCCTCCCCACCGCGATCTTCGTCGCCTCCGATCTCATGGCCCTCGGCTTCGTGCGCGCGCTGAGCGAGGCCGGCGCCTCGGTGCCCCGGGACATCTCGGTGGTGGGTTTCGACGACAACGAGTTCGCGCCCCACACGAACCCGCCGCTGACGACCGTCCGGCAGTCCTTCGCGACCGTCGGGACCCGGTGCATGGAGATCCTCCTCGGCCTCATCGAAGGGCACGAGGTCGACACCACCCCGGCCGCGCCCCAGCTGATTGTGCGTCAGAGCACCGCGCCCCGCTGACTGCGGCGCCGCCCTGAGCCCTGCCTCGCCGTCAGCGAGGAGCGCGGAGGACCATCGACCGCAGGTGGAGGACGCAACTCTCGGCGAACGTTCTCGCAAACCCTTGACGCGGGTAGGGCGAACGTTCACTCTAGGGAAACACCCGGCGTTGCCGGTGGAGCAGGAACCCGGAGAGCCCCCGGCTAGGCGCGCTGATGCGACTGCCCCGTCCCCCTCCTCGGCGCACGGACGTCCCTCGGCACAGCAGCCGCGGGACACGCAGCAGCAGCAACCATGAGGAAGGGACGTGACGATGCGAGTCGCCTGCCACACCATCACCTGGGGCGGGGTCTTGGGAGCCCCGACCGGGGTCACCAGCATCAAGGACCTCCACTACCTCTCGCACGGCTCGATCACCGAGGCCGTCCGCGAGATCGGCGCCGTCGGTTACGAGGGCGCGGAGGTGTTCGACGGCAACCTCGCCGCGATCGCCGACGACCCGCAGCCGTTCCTCGACACGCTCGCCGCCAGCGGCGTCGAGCTCGTCAGCGTCTACTCCGGCGCCAACTTCGTCTACGCCGACGTCCTTCCGGACGAGATGGCCCGGCTGCGCCGCGCGTGCGTGCTGGCCCGCCGGTTCGGGGCCTCACGCCTCGTCGTCGGCGGTGGCGCCCGACGCGCCGCAGGCACCCCGGACGAGGACTACGACCGTCTCGGAGCCGCGCTCGACCAGGTCGCCGACCTCGCCGAGGAGCACGGGCTCGAGGCCAGCTATCACCCCCACCTGTCGACGATCGTCGAGTCCCCGGACGAGCTCGACCGGATCATGGCCCGCACCCGGATCGGCTTCTGCCCCGACACCGCCCACCTCGCCGCCGGTGGCGGTGACCCCGCCGCGCTGATCCGTCGGTACCCCGGGCGTCTCGCCCACGTCCACCTCAAGGACATCGACCTGGCCACCGGGGCCTTCCTGCCCCTCGGGCAGGGCGACCTCGACCTCGAGGACGTCGTGCGCGCGGTCGTCGAGTCCGGCTACGACAGCTGGCTCGTCGTCGAGCTCGACTCCACCGACGGCACGCCGGCGGACGCCGCCGCCCTCAGCCACGCGTACCTCACCGACCTGCTCTCCCGCGTCACGTCCTGACCCACCCGCGCAGCCGCCCCCATCCATCGGCACCACCCGTCGAAAGGCCCACACCATGCCCAGACCAGCCTCGCCCGGCCCCCTCACCGCCGGCATCCGGTCGCTCGCGGTCCCCGCTGCGCTCTGCCTGGCCCTCACCTCCTGCACCGCCGCGGGCGGAGGCGCCTCCGACCCCGGCGGCGACGTCGACCAGGCGTTCCTCGACCAGGTCGACGCGGCGCTCGCCGAGGTGGAGTCGCAGGTGCTGAGCACCGGCCCGAACGGGGAGGAGCCCGAGTCCGCGGACGCCGCCGAGCTCACCGACGAGCAGGTCGAGGAGGTGAAGGCGCTGGGCGCCAGCGCCGCCGTGGTCATGCACTACGCGGGCGACGACTGGTCCACCTCCCAGATCAAGGGGCTCGAGGACGAGTTCGGACGCCTCGGCATCGAGGTCGTCGCCGTCACCGACGCCGACTTCGACCCGGCCCAGCAGGTGTCCGACATCGAGAACGTGATGACCCAGCAGCCCGACGTCATCGTCTCCCTGCCCACCGACCCGGTGGCGACCGCCGGCGCCTACCGTGCGGCCGCGGAGGCCGGCGTGGAGCTCGTCTTCATGGACAACGTCCCGGAGGGCTTCGTCGCCGGCGAGGACTACGCCTCCGCGGTCTCGGCCGATAACTTCGGCAACGGCGTCATCTCGGCGCACCTGATGGCCCGCTCCCTCGGCGGCGAGGGCACGATCGGCGTGGTCTTCCACGAGGCCGACTTCTTCGTGACCCAGCAGCGCTACGACGGCTTCCGCCAGACCATCGAGGAGGTCTACCCGGACATCGAGATCGTCGAGGAGCAGGGCATCGCCGGCCCCGACTTCGCCGGCGACGCCCAGACGGCGGCGAACGCCATGCTCAGCCAGAACCCGACGCTGGACGGGCTGTGGGCGGTGTGGGACGTGCCGGCCGAGGGCGTGCTGGCCGCCGCCCGGGCCGCCGGCCGCGACGACCTCAAGGTCGCGACCCAGGACCTCGGGCTGAACGTCGGCATCTCCCTGGCCCAGGACGAGAACGTCATCGGGCTCGGCGCCCAGCGGCCCTACGAGCAGGGCGTCACCGAGGCACGCCTGGCCGCGCTCGCCCTTCTCGGCGAGGCCACCCCCGCCTACGTCGCCCTGCCCTCGCTCGGCGTCACCCACGAGAACGTCCTCGAGGCGTGGGAGACGGTCTATGCGGAGGAGGCACCCTCCGACCTCGCCGACTCCTACGTCGACTGACAGCCCCCCTACCGAGGCACGGCACAGACGCGAAGGAGCGACATGAGCCAGGTCGACGAGAGCGGGACGGCACACGACGGCACGGCCACCGAGGCACCCGCGGTCCGCATGCACGGGATCCACAAGTCCTTCGACGGGGTCCGGGTCCTGACCGACGTGGACCTCGAGGTGAGGCGGGGCGAGATCCACGCCCTCGCCGGCGGGAACGGCGCCGGCAAGTCCACCCTCATGAAGATCCTCCAGGGGGTCTACAGCAGGGACGGCGGCGAGATCGAGGTCGGCGGGCACCCGGTGCAGCTGAGCAGCACCCACGACGCCCGCGCCGTCGGCATCGGCATGGTCTTCCAGGAGTTCAGCCTCGTCCCGACCCTGACGGTGGCCCAGAACATCTTCCTCGGCGTCGAGCCGCTGGCCTCCGGCCTCATCCGGGACCGGGAGGCCGTCGCCCGGGCGCGAGAGGTCTTCGCCCGGATGGAGGTCGACGTCGACCCGACGGCCACGGTCGGCCGGCTCGGCACGGCCTACTGGCAGCTCACCGAGATCGCCAAGGCGCTGGCCCAGGACGCCCAGGTCCTCATCATGGACGAGCCCACGGCGAGCCTGGCCAAGCACGAGGCGGACAACCTGTTCGAGCTCGTCGGGCGGCTCAAGGCGCGAGGCATCTCCGTCATCTACATCTCGCACCGGATGGACGAGGTCTTCCGGATCGCCGACCGGATCACCATCCTGCGCGACGGCCGACGCCTGCTCACCGAGAGCCTGGGCGACCTCACCCCGGCCCAGGTGGTCGAAGGCATCGTCGGCCAGGCGATGGAAGGCGAGATGGCGTACCAGCAGCGCACGTCGCACCCGGCCCCCGCGGGCGGGGACGCCGTGGTCCCGGTGCTCGAGCTGCGCGGCGTCACCGCCGGCCCGCGGGTGCAGGACATCTCCTTCTCCATCGCCCCGGGGGAGATCGTCGGCCTCGCGGGGCTCATGGGCAGCGGCCGCACCGAGCTGGCCCGGGCCCTGTTCGGCATCGACCGCATCGAGGTCGGTGAGGTGCGGGTCCGCGGCGAGGCGGTGCGGCTCAGCAGCCCCCGGCACGCCATCGCCGCCGGGATCGCGATGATCCCTGAGGACCGCCGCGCCCAGGGCCTCGTCCTGGACCACTCGGTACGGGACAACCTGCTGCTCCCGGTGCTGGGCCGGTTCCGGCGGGGTCCGCTCGTCGACGACCGTGCCGCCCGCCGGACGGCCCGCGACCTCATCCAACGTTTCCGGGTCAAGGTGGCCGACGACTCCAAGGCGGTGCGCCGCCTGTCCGGCGGCAACCAGCAAAAGGTCGTCATCGCCAAGTGGCTAGGGACCGACCCAGCAGTCCTGATCATGGACGAACCCACCGCAGGGGTCGACATCGGCACCAAGACCGAGATCCTCGACACCATCCGCGCCCTCGCCGACGAGGGCATGGGCGTCCTCGTCATCTCCTCCGAGTACCCCGAGCTGCTCGCCGTGAGCGACAGGGTCGTCGTGCTGCGCGAGGGCCGCGTGCACCGCGTCCTGGCGCGGGCCGACATCCCCGACGAGCAGTCCCTCCAACTCTCCGTCCAAGGAGCCTGACCATGGCCACCACCACGTCCCCCACAACGCCGGCCGCCGCCCCCGGGAGCCGGAGCCGCAGCCCCCTGCTCGAGAAGCTCGACTGGCGCCGCTACATCATCTACATCGGCTTCGTCCTGGTGTTCCTCGTGTTCGCCGTCACCTTGAACGACAACGGCTTCCTCACGACCAACAACCTGCTCAATATCGTCCGCCAGTCCGCGATCATCGCGATCATCGCCGTGGGCATGACCTACGTGATCGCGTGCGCGGAGATCGACCTGTCCGTGGGGTCGACGGCCGGACTGGCCAGCGTGATCACGGCGATGGCGATCTCCGACTACGGACTCCTTGCCGGCGTGGCCGCAGGCCTCCTGGTGGGGGTCGTGGTGGGGTCGATCAACGGCGCGCTCGTCAGCATGCTCAACATCCCGTCGTTCCTGGTGACGCTCGGCATGCTCGGCATCGCCGTCGGCGTGGCGCAGTGGATCACCGACTCCGCCCCCCAGCCGATCCTGGACCCGACCTACAACCTCGTCTTCGGCGGCGGCAATTTCGGACCGGTACCCGGCCTGCTCGTGTGGATGGCGATCGTCGTCGCCCTCGGCGCTGTCGGCCTGGCCAAGACCCGCTTCGGGCGCCAGGTCCTGGCCACCGGTGGCAACCGGATGGCAGCGGACTTCACCGGGATCAACACCCGTCGGGTCAAGTTCCAGGTTCTGGTGATCTCCTCCGTGCTGGCCGCCCTGGCGGGCATGCTCTACGCGGGTCGGCTCGAGTCGGGACGCTTCCAGTGGGGCACCGGCGACGAGCTGTCGGCGATCGCCGCGGTCATCCTCGGCGGCACCAGCCTGTTCGGCGGGGCCGGCTCGGTCGTCGGCACGCTCGTCGGGGCCCTGCTGATCGGCCTCATCAACAACGGGCTCGTGCTCGCCGGGCTGGACACCAGCCAGCAGCAGGTCGTCCGCGGCGTCATCATCATCCTCGCCGTGGCGCTGGCGAGGCGGAAGTGAACGCCCCGCCGCTGCGTCACGGCATCATCGGTACCGGGTTCATGGCGACCGTCCACTCCCGCGCGGTCCGACGTAGCAGCGGGGTCCTCTCCCTGGTGGCCGGCGCCACCCCCGAGAGCGGCCAGGCCGCCGCGGTGTCCCTGGGCGCCCGTGCGGGAGCGGCGGACGCGGCCGAGCTCGTGGCCTCCCCGGAGGTCGACGTCGTGCACGTCTGCACGCCTAACAACACCCACGCGCCCCTGGTGCGCCTGGCGCTGCAGGCCGGGAAGCACGTGGTCTGCGAGAAGCCGCTGGCGACCTGCCCGGACGAGGCGGCCGAGCTCGCCGGGCTCGCGGCAGCAGCGGGCGTGGTGGCCGCCGTCCCGTTCGTCTACCGCTTCTACCCCACGGTCCGCCACGCCGCGGCCATGGTGGCCCGCGGCGAGGCGGGGCCCCTGTGGCTGCTGCACGGCTCCTACCTGCAGGACTGGCTATCCACTCCCGGCCGGAGCAACTGGCGGGTGGACGCCGCGCAGGGCGGGGCGTCGCGGGCGTTCGGTGACATCGGCATCCACTGGTGCGACCTCATGGAGTTCGTCACCGGGCACCGCATCACCGCGCTCGTGGCCCGGACGGCGGTCGCGCACCCCGAGCGGGCAGGCTCCGTGGTCACCACCGAGGACGGCGCCTCGGTCGTCTTCGAGACCGACCGGGGAGCCACCGGCTCCCTCGTGGTCTCGCAGGCCTCGCCCGGCCGCAAGAACCGTCTGGAGTTCTCCTTCGACGGGACGCTCGCCTCCCTGGCCTTCGACCAGGAACGACCGGAGGAGCTGTGGGTCGGCGGCACGAACGGCAACCGCACCGTGCTGCGCGACCCCGCCGCGCTCGACCCCGCGGCCGCCGGCTACGCCGTGCTGCCGGCCGGGCACCCGCAGGGCTACCAGGACAGCTTCGATGCCTTCGTCGCCGACGTCTCGCGCCAGGTACGCGGCGACCAGGTGCCCGGCCTGCCGTCCTTCGCCGACGGCGCACGCGCCGCTCGGATCACTGATGCGGTGCTGCGCTCGGCGCGCACCCGGACCTGGGTGGAGGTACCCGCATGACCGACGACACGTTCTTCGACCCGCACCAGCGGGCGACCATCGCCGCGGCTATGGCCCGCATGATCCCTACCGACGACGTGCCCGGCGCGGCCGAGGCCGGGACGATCGACTTCCTCGACCGGTACCTGTCCGGCCCCGGGTACGTCTACGCGGCGCCCGACGGCGACGGCTTCGAGACGCTGACCGGGCGACGGCTCGAGGCCTGGACCCGCCGCATCGCCGTGGTCCGCGAACGGTACGTCGCCGGCGTCGAGCTGCTGGACGCCGCCGCCCGCAGGCGCGGCGCGGACTTCGTCGACCTCGGCCCCGAGGCCCAGGACCAGGTCCTGCGCGAGGTCGAGCGCCCCGAGGGGCGCGAGGAGGAGGCGGACCTCGCCCGCAGCCAGGTCACCCTCTACGGCGCGCCCGTGGAGGTGGCCCTGCAGCAGACCAGCGCCGAGGTCGACCTCGGGTTCCTCCCGCTGCTCGCGCTGCACACGCGCCAAGGCTTCTACGCCGACCCGGTCTACGGCGGCAACCGGGACCACGTCGGCTGGCAGGTGATCGGCTTCCCGGGGCCGGCGAGCCTCGCCGAGGTCCACCAGGGCCTCTACACCACCATCGACTACTTCGCCGACAACCGGGTCCACCCCGGCACGGAGGACTGACATGACCACGACCCGTCACGACCGCACGGACGTCCTGATCATCGGCGCAGGGGCCTCCGGCGCCACGGCGGCGAAGGTCCTCACCGAGCGCGGGCTGCGTGTCGTCGCCCTGGAGAAGGGGCCCTGGCGCACCAAGGAGACCTTCAGCGGCGACGAGCTCGCCAGCATCAACCGCTACGACCTGTGGCCCGACCCGCTCCTCAACCCCCGTACGCACCGCACGGGGGCGGACCAGCCGGCCACCGAGCAGCTGTTCTGCCCCGTCCCGCAGATGGTCGGCGGGGGCACCGTGCACTGGCAGGGCTGGCTGCCCCGGTTCACCGAGGACGACTTCCGCTTCCACAGCGTCGTGGGGGGCGTCCCGGGGGCCTCCCTGGCCGACTGGCCCATCACCTACGCCGAGCTCGAGCCCTACTACACCGCGGTCGAGTGGGCCTTCGGTGTCTCGGGCCAGGCCGGGGCCAACGCCTTCGAGTCCTTCCGCTCCAAGGGCTATCCCTGCCCACCGATGCCCATGTCGCGGTACGCGGAGAAGTACCACGCCGGTGCGTCCGCGCTCGGCTGGAACTCCTTCCCGACCCCGCAGGCCGCCCTGTCCCAGCCCTTCGACGGCCGGCCCGCGACGGTCCTCAGCGCCTTCGCGCAGCAGCACGGCGACCCCACGGGGACCCGGTCGAGCGCTCTCAACGTGTTCGTGCCCCACGCGGTGGCGACCGGACGGTACGACCTGCGCCCGGACAGCTACGTCCGGGAGATCACCGTCGACGAGCGCGGGCGCGCCCGGGGCGCGGTCTACGAGGACGCGCAGGGCACCCTGCACGAGCAGCGGGCCGACGTCGTCGTCCTGGCCTGCGGGGCGGTCGAGACGGCCCGGCTGATGCTGCTCTCCACGTCGGCCCGGCACCCGCACGGCCTGGCCAACGACAACGACCTGGTGGGCCGCAACGTCACCTTCCACGAGTTCAGCTCGGCCGTGGCCACCTTCGACGACCCGGTCTACGCGTGGGCCGGCGGGGGCTACGTCAGCGCGAGCTCGTTCCAGTTCTACGCCCACGACGACGACCGCGGGTTCGCCGGCGGCGGGCACATGGCCTCGTCGGGGGTCGGCATCCCGCTGCCGATCAACTGGACCATGCCGGACCGGCCGGCCTGGGGCGCAGAGGCCAAGCGCATCGACCGCGAGCTCTTCAACCACTCGATGGCGGCGTCGATGGTGGTGCACGACCTGCCGCAGCACGACAACCGCGTCGACCTGGATGACACCGTCGTGGACGACTGGGGCCTGCCGGTCGCGCGGATCACCCTGACCCCGCACGAGAACGACCTCGCCATGGGCCGGTTCCTCATCGACCGCAGCGCCGAGATCATGGAGGCGGCAGGGGCGACCAGCGTCCAGCGGGTCTACCCCGAGCGGGTCACCGGCAACTGCTCCCACCAGCACGGCACGACGCGCATGGGCGACGACCCCGCCACCTCGGTGCTCGACCGGGACTGCCGGGCGCACACCGTCGACAACCTCTTCGTGGTCGACGGCGGCTCGTTCCCGACCGGCACCGGCGCCAACCCGACCCTCACCATCATGGCGAACGCGTGGCGGGTGGCCGACCGCATCGCCGACGGGCGCGACGCACGAACCACCAGCTGACTCAGGTCCGACCACCCGAGATCTTCGCAGGACGAGACAGGAGCCGCGCGGAGCTCGGCGGCCCGGCGTCGCGGGACAGCCCGGGCCGGCTCACCCGCCACCGAGGGGCCACGACGCACAGGTGCTGAGGCTGATCCACTTCTCAGGCGTCACCGGTGCCTGAGGGCTGCGCGGCACTCGGCAGCCCGCGACGGACCATGAACTCCACCGGGCCGGTCATGCCGACCGGCGTCACCAGCGTTCCTTCATGCTTCCGCGGCCAGACGCGCAGCACCTCGTCGACGAACCCCTGACCGACCTCTTCGACGCCCGTGAAGTCGAGGGTGACCTCCTTGAAGCGGTCGAGCCCACGCATGAGTCGCTTCGCTTCGGAGCGACTGACGAAGCGGACACCGATCCCGAACAGGCGCACGACCGTTCGAGTACGGGAGAACTGGTGGTCCTCGTCCGTGTAGGCGCCGAAGACATCGGCGATCGGAGTCGTGGTAGCGGGATCCATCTCCCAACGCACCCGGGTGCCCACATCGATGTCGCTCGCGCCGACCGCCTGGTCCTGGCGGACGTTGTCCACGGTCCACCTGAGGCCGGCCGATTCCAGGGTGAAGACGTCCACCGCCTTGGAGGTGAAGAAGATGCCTTCACCGGAGTGGTGCTCCGGGTCTGTCGTCGTCTTGCCCTTGGTGAGCTCCCCCAGCGCGTCGTACGCGTCTTCGAGGCCCAGTCGCTGCTGCAGATGGTGCAGGGCACCGCGACCGTCGTCCGACACCTCGAAGCGGATCTCCAAGCGCGAGGCCCACACAGCCACACGGACGTCGGCCGCACCAGAGTGGTCGATCGCGTTGTTGAGCATCTCGGTGAATGCGTAGCCGGCGGTCGAACGACCCTCGGGGCTCAGCCGGTCCTGCAGGACGTCGACGACGACGTCACGCCAGACGGCGTCCTCCTGCAGGCCTGCCAGCGGCAGAAGTCGCTCCCACGTGGGTTCCGTCCATCGGGGTTGCGTGAAGTCGGAACTCGACCGCCGTGCGAGGGCACTGCGAACTGCACCTGGGTCGAACACGCGGTGCCCGCCAGGCGACCTCTCGGACGGGACGACGCCGCTGTCCGCAAGCTGGCGGAGCCTGGCAGGCGTCACACCGAGCTCGCGTGCGACTTCGCCGACGCGGACCAGCCTGCTCATGCGGGGAATCTATGGGATCCAACAAGATCTTCGCACCGTTGAGGCATGGAACTTACGTGCTGGGTCAAGTTCTCAGACGGAGAGATGACCGTAACGGTGCCTGCAGGGAAGGTTGCCCCTGGCGGGGAGGCCCGCGGCCCCCCTCAGGCAGCGGACGCCACGGCGCGCTCCAAGGAGCAGAACCCGAGGTGGCCGGCCTGCGGCATCGTCGTGGTCAAGGTCAGCAGCACCGGGCCAGTCTGCCCGGCGCGGCTTTCGAGCAAGGTGACACGGCGGTCTCAGTCTCCTGCTGGCGCAGTGAGGGCGAGCCTCCGTCCAGCTGGGGCACTCCTGCAGAGGGCCTCATGACGGCCATCCCCAGGGCACGCTCAGGGCACCGGCTCAGAATCGTGTCGCCGCGGAGCAGCACGACCAGGCACGGTCGGTGACAGCCGGACCCCGTCGCGGTACGGCCGCCTGTGGTTAACCGCAAGCAGCACGTTGACGACTCCACACCAGGGCGACACAAGTGTTCGCAGCGGAGGGCGTGGGATTCGAACCCACGAGACGGGTGGTGACCCGCCCAACGGTTTTCAAGACCGTCCGCTGTACCGCCTCTAACCTGCACGTTCGCGGCCAACGGCGGCGTCGATGGCACTGGTCAGGCACGGGGTCAGGAACGCGCTACTCGCGGGGCCGTCAAGGCACGCGCAGCAGCGACAGCCGACGAGTGCCACCGGCTGTCAGTGACCGCCGGACTCTCGAAGCACCCGCAGACCCAGTGACGCGGTGGACACAGATGGCTACCACCTGTTGATCGACACCTCGGCCCTCACTCAGAGGGCCCCCAACGCCAAGCGTGACCCGCGCGCGACCATCACCATCTGCGACGCCAACCGTCGTAGCTGCGACGGGTGCCCGCCGCCCGACTCCGATGGGTCGTCGGCGTCTGCCGTGGTTGCCTACTGCTTGGTCGCCAGGAGGGCACGCGCGGCGGCCTTGCCGCTGGTGCCGGCGATCCCGCCGACGGGCGCCGTCGATGCGCCGCAGGTGTAGAGGCCCTCGACGCCTGGGACGCGGTGCTTGGACAGACGGCGGGTGGGGCGTAGGAACGACAGCTGATCGAGGCTGATGTCGAGGTACATGGGGTGCACGCCGGGCCACCTCAGCTGTTCCGACATGCGGGCCGGGGTCCAGATGTCGCGTCCGAGGATGGTGCTGCGGAAGCCGGGTGCGTGCTCCTCGACCTGGTCGATCATCTTCTCGGTGAACGCCTCGGCGTGCTGTTCCCAGCCTCCCTCGACCTCGTAGGGGGTGCTGGGGCAGGCGAGGTAGACGGTGTGCTTCCCGGCGGGGGCGAGGCTGTCGTCGTAGACGCTCGGGGTGAAGCAGTACGTCGGGGGCCGCTCGGGCAGCCGGCGGGCCTCGGCGTCGTGGAAGCCGCGGCTCAGCTGGTCCATGTCGTCGACGAGGGACTGCAGGCCGTTCCAGTCCCCTTCCCGTGCTCCCCGGTACTGCGGCAGGCGGTCCGTGGCGAGGTGCACGACCATCTGCACGGCGTTGCCGCGGTGGGCAGCGGCCAGCTCCCGTCCGGCGTCGCCCGCCAGCGGCGGGTCCAGCAGCTGCAGCAGGGCGGTCTGCACGTCGACGGCGGTGATGACCGCGGCAGCCTCGATCCGTTCCCCGCCGGCGAGGGTGACCGAGCGCGCCCGTCCGCCGCGGGCGTCGATCCGCTCCACGACGGCCTCGGTACGCACCTGCCCGCCCCAGCCGGTCGGGCGGCGCTCGAGGGCGTCGGTCAACGACTGCGAGCCGCCGCGCGCGTGCCACTGCCCGTACAGGTGGTAGGCGACCTGCCAGAACACGTAGAAGGCGCCTCCGGGCAGGTGGGGGCCGGCGGAGGAGTGGCTGGCGAAGGACGAGACGGGCGCGCGGGTGAGGTCGGAGCGGTCTGCAGGAGCGAGCCGTAGGGCGTGACCAGGTCGTGGGCGAGCCCGACCGCGCCGGACCGCCTCAGCGCCTGCAGGAGTGAGAAGCCCTTGCTGCCGGCTGCGCGGGCGGCCCCGGCGACGCTGGAGCCCCCTTCGAGGGCGGCCACCACCGTCTTGACGAGCGGGACGGCGCGGTGCATCAGGCGTCGGTAGGCCTCGGCGTCGGCCGGGTCGTGCTCGGCGATGGAGGCCACGGTGGCGTCGATGTCGCGATGGAACCGGACGACCCGTCCGTCGGCGAACATGCCCGTGGCGAACGGCTCCATCGGCAGGTACTCCAGACCCGCCCCGGCGAGGTCCAGCTCCTCCGGTATCGAGGTCATGTTGATGATGTTGTGTGCTGCGGAGTGGGTGTTGAACCGGTAGCCAGGGATGGTCTCGTCGGTGCGAGACCCCCCACCGAGCTTGTCGGAGGCCTCCAGGACCAGGACACGCCGCCCGGCCTTCGCGAGGTAGCAGGCGGCGACGAGCCCGTTGTGCCCGCCACCGACGACGACGACCGGGTCGACCCCGGCGTCGGTGGTGTTTGTGGTGCCGGTGGTGCCTCTGGTGGCGGGCGCTGGTGTCATGGCTTGTCCCCCGAGGCGATCAGGTCGGCGGCTTGGTCGTCCACCTGCCGGCGTCGGCCCCCACCCTTGCGCGGGAGGACGGCCACGGCCACCGTCAGCACGCCCACCGCTGCGGCGATGCCGAGCGAGCCGAGCGGGGGGGTACCGAGCACCGCACCGGCCTGCTGCGCCAGGACGAAGACGCCCATGACCACGACGAACCAGCCGAACCCGCGCCGCAGGGTGTCGGGTGCGATGCGACCGGTCAGGGTGCCACCGAGCACGGACCCCAGGACGGCAGCGGCGGTGACCGCGGCGGCCAGACCCCAGTCGATCTGCACGCTGGCCAGATAGCCGCCCAGGCCCGCGAACGACTTCATCGCGATGACGAGCAGGGACGTGCCGACGGCGATGCTCATGGGCAGCCCACCCAGCAGGACCAGGGCGGGGACGACGAGGAACCCGCCGCCCGCGCCGACCATTCCCGTCACCAGACCGACGACACCACCTTCGGCCAGGACCAGACCGACGCGCATCTGGCCGTCGTGCTCCTTCATCTCGCGCCGACCACGGATCATGGCCACGGCCGTGGCGAGCATCATCAGCGAGAACGCGATGAGCAGGACCGTGCCGGGGATGAACGCGGCCAGCCGCCCGCCGGCGTACGCGCCGACCATCGCGGCGGCACCGAAGACCAGACCGGTGCGCCAGCGGACCCGCCCGGCCCGGGCGTGCGGCACCAATGCCGCCAGGCTCGTCACCCCGACGACGAACAGCGAGGTGGCGATGGCCTCCTTGCTGTCCAGCCCGGCCACGTAGACCAGGAGCGGGACCGCCAGGATCGACCCGCCGCCGCCGAGCAGCCCCAGGGACACCCCGACGGCCACGGCGAGCAGGAGCACGAGCCACAGGTTCCCGTCGACGATCGCCGCCACCTGGCTCAGCTCCTGGCCGGTGCCGTGGTCGGGGTGCGGGACGGGGTGCTGGTCGGGGTGGTGGCCAGCTGTCCCATGACGTCGCGGACGTCGTAGGTGGAGGACCGGTTGTAGGGCAGCTTCATGAGGATCGAGCCCATGAGGCAGCTGTTGGACACGGCCGCGAAGGTCAGTCCCGCCCCGACGGCGCCGGCGACGACCTGCACGCCGGGCTTGAGCAGGGACACCAGGACCGAGGAGAGCACCATGGAGCCGGCGACGAGGCGGACCTGCCGCTCCAGCTCCCAGCGCTGCGCGCCTCGGCGGACCTCACCGCCCGCCTGCTCCCAGGCGAGGATCCCGCCGTCGAGGACCTGGAGGTTCGGCAGTCCGGCGCCGGCCAGCGCCTGCTCGGCCTGGGTGGCGCGGACCCCGGAGCGGCAGACCAGGACGACGTCGTCGTCCAGGTGGGCGCTGAGCTCTTCGCGGTGCTCCTTGAGGGTGTCCAACGGGACGTTGTACGCGCCGGGGATGTGCATGGTCTCGAACTCCGCGGGGGTGCGGACGTCCAGGACCCGGACCTGCCCGGAGGCGAGGGTCTCCTGGAGTGCGGCGGCGTCGGTCGTGCGGGGGCGGGGGGCGGCGGGGGTGCTCATGCGTCCTTCTCGATGTCCAGGCCGGCGGTCGCGGCGTTGTCGAAGCTGTCGTCGATCAGCACCACGTCGACCCCGGCACGGTCGAGCACGCCGGCGGCGATCGAGGCGCGGTACCCGCTGGCGCAGTGCACCAGGACCGGCCTGTCGGAGGGGACCTCGTCGAGGCGCTCGAGCAGGCCGTGCAGCGGGATGTGCGTGGAACCGGTGACGTAGCCGGCCGCGCGCTCGTCGTCGCGGCGCACGTCCAGGACCAGCGGGTCCTGCCCGTCTCGGCGGCGGGCGGCCACGTCCGTGAAGTCGACCGTCCCGAACCCGGCTGGCTCGCCGCCGCCGTCGATCCAGTCCGGGACGGCGCCGGTGGCGACTGCGGCGGGACGGTCGATGCCGATCCGCGCCAGGTCGCGCTGTGCGGCCTCGACGTCGTCCGGTGTGCTCGCGAGCAGGGTCACCGGGGTGCCCCAGGGGATGAGCCAGCCGAGGTAGGTGATGAACGACCCGTCCTGGCCGAAGTTGAAGGTCCCCGGCACGTGCCCGGCGGCGTAGGAGGTGCGGTCCCGCAGGTCCACGACCCACTCCCCGGCCTCGATGCGTCGGCGTAGCTCGGCCGCGTCGGCCGGTGCGGGCTGCGACAGGTCGACCGGGGCCGGGCCTGAGGCGTTCGCCGGGCCCATGTGGGCGTAGTAGGCCGGGTGCGCGGTCAGCGCCGCGAGCGTGGCCTCCACCCACTCCTCCACCCCCTGGGTCAGGGCGGGGTTGTCCGTCTTCTGCGAACCGATGGTGGCCGAGTCGCCCGAGGTCGGGGTCGCGGCGCAGAAGCTGCCGAAACCGTGGGTCGGGTAGATCTCCGTGTCGTCCGGGAGCTCCTCGACCAGACGGTGCGCGGAGGCGTGCTGGTGCCGGGCGAGCGCCTCGGCGTGCTCGGCGCCGAGCAGGTCCGGCCGACCGGTCGAGCCGTACAGCAGCGACCCACCCGTGAACACCACCGTCCCCTGATCGGCGTCGCCGGCGGACGAGGCGAGGGACACGGCGTAGGACAGGTGCGTGAAGGTGTGCCCCGGCGTGGCCAGGACCCGCACCACCAGGTCGCCGGTGCGGAACTCCTCGCCGTCTCGCAACGGGGTGCGCTCGAACGACACCTCGTCCTCGGCGTTGACGCAGTAGGCCGCTCCGACCTGCTCGGCCAGGGCGTGCCCGCCCGTGACGTAGTCGTTGTGGATGTGGGTCTCCAGCACGTGCGTGATGCGCACGCCGCGCTCCGCCGCCAGCTCGGTCACCCGGTCGGTGTCGCGCTGCGGGTCCACGACCACTGCGACCGTGCCGTCGCTGATGAGGTAGCTGCGATCCCCCAGGGACGGGGTCTCGATCGTGATGACGTTGATCATGAGGGCTCCTGCCGGGTCGGCGGACAGGTCGGACGGGCCGGCGTCGGGTGCTGCGGCCGCCGTCTTCGGGTGCGGTGTGTGGCTCACGGGCGTGCGCCGCTGGTGACAGGACGGCCGTCCTCGACCCATCCCTTGGTGCCGCCGCGAACAGAGACCGCGTCGAGGCCCGCGGCGCGCAAGGTGTCCGTGGCGCTCTTGCTCCGGTTCCCGCTCGCGCAGACCACGTAGACGCGCCCCTCGGAGGGGACCTCGCCCGAACGTGCAGGCACCTGCGACAGCGGGATGTTGACGGCGCCGGGGACGTGCCCGTCGGCGTACTCGCCGGGTTCGCGGACGTCGAGGACGGCGGCGGCGCCGTCGGCGTGGGCGCGGATCAGGTCGGCGAGGTCGGTCTCTCGTGTCACGGCTGTGGCTCCTTGGGGTGTCGGGTGTCTGGTACCCACCCTAACCGCAATGTCCGTACATTTACTCCGCCTGCAGCGCCTAAGGTGGCGGCGCCCATCGGACCCCCGTCACGAGCAGCAGAAGGAGGCGACGTGCCCGCCCCTCGACCCCTCCCGGGAACGGGCCCGCTGTGGGCCCGGCTCGAAGGGCACATGCGTGCCCGGATCGACGCCGGCGACTTCGACGGGCCGTTCCCGGGCGAGCACGCCATCGCCGCGGAGTACGGGGTGAGCCGTCACACCGTGCGCGAGGCGCTGCGCCGCATCCGCCACGACGGCCTGGTCCTCGCCGCCCGCGGCCGAGCCCCGCGCCTGGCCGACGACGGCGTGCTCCACCAGCCGCTCGGCGCCCTGTACAGCTTGTTCCGCTCCGTCGAGGACAGCGGGCGCACCCAGCGCAGCGTCGTCCGGGCGCTCGACGTCCGCCGCGACCCCGACGCCGCGGCACGTTTGTCCCTGCCCGCCGACGCCGACCTGACCTACCTCGAACGCCTCCGCCTCGCCGACGACGACCCCCTTGCCCTGGATCAGGTCTGGCTGCCCGCCACGCCGACCACCGCACTGCTCGAGGCCGACTTCTCCCACACGGCGCTGTACGACGAGCTGCGGGCGCGCTGCGCCATCGTCGTCTCCGGTGGCGTCGAGACCATCCGGGCGGTGCTCGTCGACGAGCGCGAAGCAGACGTCCTGCACCTGGTCGCGCCGGCACCGGCGTTCCTCATCGAACGCACCGGCCACGTCACCGGGGCGCCGTTCGAGCTCCGGCGGACCGTCGTCCGCAGCGACGGCTTCGCCCTGACCGCCGAGTACTCCTCCCAGGACGGGTACCAGCTGACCCAGGGCCGAGGCCAGACCGGGTGACGGCGCCTGCACACGTCGACCACCACAGAACGCATGGGCACCACACAAGTACCCGCTGATGCTCGCTCCAGCTGCGATCATCCGGCGTCGTGCGTCAGACGTGGACCAGGACATCCGGTCACACCGACCACCACGCAGCGTCGTTGCGTCCTTAGCACGCGACCGTCAGCCGGATCGCACGGTGACCGCGGCTGCGGCCAGGAACGAGGCCGCGCACACGCCTGCCGCGAGCAGGGAAAGCGTCCCGCCGCCCGGACCGGGGACGCCGGTCCTCATTGTCCGCTCGGTCGCGAGCCGGCGTCGCTCGGCGAGCACCGTGAACGCGCCCGCCCTGAACACGGCGACGAGCGAGACGACAAGGCCGGCGACACCCGACCCGGGCTGCTGGCGATCAGGCGTCGAAGCGCACGAACGCTTGGAGGGTGCCGTCGGCGTACTCGTGGACCTCGGTGTAGCCGAGGCTCTCGTAGAACGCGCGTGGACCGGGCTCGTCGTCCGTGAGGAGCACCTTCTGGCGCACGCTGCCGTAGGGCTCAGCGCCGCGAGGACCAGTCGCCGGCCGGTCCCGCTTCGCTGCTCGCCGGGGTGCACCAGCACGTCCTGCAGGTAGCAGATGCTCGCGCCGTCCGAGACGACCCGCGCGAGTCCCACTAGGCGGCCCACTCGGTGAGCAGTGACCACGCGGGTGGAGCCGTCCAGCGCCGCTCGCAGCGTGTCTGGGTGGTCGGCGTAAATGGTCCAGCCGACAGCTCGGTACAGGGCCACGACCTCGTCAAGGTCCAGGGACGCAGCGGCCGCGATGGTGGCCGGGATCCGCTCTACCGGCCGCACGGTAGTGCGGTTCAACCTGGGGGACCGGCTTAAACGCCCAGGGCCAATCGCTTGTTCCGCTTGAGTATCCCTGAGGGAGACGGGGTGGTGTCGTTGCGGCAACAGTCGTCCCGTGGCCGGCTCCTTCCGCCGGCAGCAGTCGCTTGTCGCAAGTTGCGCGCCGGGTCGACACGCTCGCCGAGCTCCCGCCGTAGGACGTGCACCGTCGGCCGCTCTGCAAGTGCTCGGTACTAGACCTCTTCGACCCATTCGGGCGCTGCAACTTCTGAGCCGTACCAACTGACGTTGGCTCGATGGGGTGATGTTCCTTGATTGCCGGGGGCCGGAGCGGGCGGGGTCCTAGCGTCGCAGCAGGGAGCCCGTCCGGTTCCCCGTCACGCCTGCGCTGGCGTGCACGCGGGCGGGCTCCCGCCAGCACCCTTCCCCATGGGTAGAGTCACGGGCCAGTACCCACCCCGATGGAGGGAGTCCGCATGAGGGCCGCCGTGAGCGACCTGGTCGCGCAGATCCGGGAGGACGCACGGGCGCACGGGCAGCGGACCCGACCGGGGTTCCACGCCATCGCCGTGCACCGGATCGGCACCTGGGGCGACGGGCAGCCGCGTCCAGCTCGGACGCTGGCGCGTGCCGTGCACCGGGTGCTCAACACGTTCCTCATCCGCAACGTCTACGGGATCGAAATCTACCGATCGACGGTGATCGGGCGGCGCGTGATCCTCCCCCACCACTACGGCGTGGTCCTGGGGCGATGGGCCGTGGTCGGTGACGACTGCATCATCCGCCAGCACGTGACCCTCGGGAAGGCCACGGACCTGGGTCCCGACCGAGAGCAGCCGCGCCTGGAAGACAGGGTCGAGGTGGGTGCCGGCGCGACCATCATGGGCGGCATCACGGTCGGCGCCGGGGCGAAGATCGGTCCGAACGCCGTGGTCATGCGTGACGTGCCGCCCGGGGCGACGGCGTTCGCACCCCTCACGAAGATCATGCGCCCGGCGGACCCGGTCGCGACGGTCGCCCCGGAGTCGACGGCATGACGCGGGGGGACAGGCTGCAGATCGGTGAGATCGCCGCGCGCACGGGGCTCAGCCTGAAGTCGATCCGGTACTACGAGGAGATGGGCCTGCTCACGTCGGTGCGCAGCGCCGGCGGCTTCCGGCTGTACACCGAGGACGCCGTCGCGCGGGTGCTCCTGATCATGCACATGAAGCCGCTGGACTTCTCTCTTGCGGACATGAAGGAGCTGCTCGACGCCGTCGATCCGTTCCCGGGCCAGGAGCGCGTGCCGGCGGGCAGGGCGGAGCTGCGGGCGCTCGTGCAGCGCTACCGGGACGAGGTCGACGCCCGGACCATTAAGCTGCGCAAGCGGCTGTCCGACGCCGAGGCCTTCGGCGCCCAGCTCAGCCGGCAGCTCGACGACCTCGCCTGACGGGCACGCAGGCAGGGGCAACGAGCAGCCGCCGGGGCTGGCTGGTGGACGTCAGGCGGTGGTTCCGGCGTCGACCGTCAGGACCGTCCCGGTGACGCCTGCCGCGCCGGAAGAGAGCAGGTACTCCACGGCCGCGGCCACCTCGTCGGGCGCCGCGAACCGCGACAGCGGGCTGCGGCGACGGATCTTGTCCATGTCGCCCCCGGCGAGGGTGGCGGTCATCTCGGTGTCGACGAACCCGGGGGCGACGCAGTTGACGGTGACGCCGCGGGGGCCGATGTCCCGGGCCAGGGAGCGGGTCATGCCCTCGAGCCCCGCCTTGGCTGCCCCGTAGACGGCGAGCCCGCGGAACCCGGTCCGGGCGACGATCGAGGAGATGCTCACCACGCGGCCGCGCCCCTTGGCGACCATCTGCCGCGAGACGTACTTGGTGAGCACGATCGGGGAGACCAGGTCCAGGGTGATGGCGCGCTCAATGTCGCTGTTGTGCATGGTCGCGAGCAGCCCGTCGGAGCCGCTCGCCGCGTTGTTGACCAGCCCCCACGGCACACCGTGCTCGGCGACGACGGCCCGCACCATGGCCGGGATGGCGTCGGTGTCGGACAGGTCCTGGCAGACGTGGGCGTAGTGCTCGCCGTCCTCGCCCCAGGTGGCGGGGTCGACCGGTCGCCTGCTCACCCCGACGACGCGGTAGCCGGCGCCGAGCAGCCGCGCGGCGGTCGCGCTGCCCAGGCCGCTGCTGGTGCCGGTGACGAGGACCAGGTCCCTCATCGGCGGGCCAGCTTGCCGTTGGCGGTCACCGGCAGGACGTCGACGACGCGCACGACGGCGGGTACCGCAGCGGCGGGCACCCGGGCGGCGCAGTGCTGCCGCAGCTGCCGGGCGAGGTCCGCGGGCACGTCGCTCAACGAGGTGGTGACCGCGGCGGTGAGGATGGACCCGCTCATCGGGTTGCTGCGGGAGGAGACCAGGGCGTCGGCGACGGCGGGGTGCTCGCGGAGCACCTGCTCCACCTGCTCCGGCCACACCTTGACGCCACCGACGTTGACGACGCCGCCCACGCGGCCGCGGAAGTGCAACCGGTCGTCGGCGACCTCGACGAGGTCGCCGGTGGAGACCCAGCCGTCGGCCGGGGCGCTGGGCACGTCGGGGGCGTGCACGTGGAGGATGCCGTCCCTGACCTGGAGCCTCACCCCGCCCGGGGCCTGCTCGAGGTAGCCCCGCGGGAAGCCGGCCCGCCCGTCGCCGACGGAGAACGCGGCGCCCGTCTCGGTCGAGGCGAACACGTGCGTCACCCGGGCGCGCGGGTAGGCGCGGGACAGCGCGTCGAGGAGCTTCTGGTCCGCCGTCTCCCCGCCCAGGGTGACCTGGCGCAGGTCCAGGGCGGCCGCGGCCGGGGTCTGCAGGAGCAGCCGCCACAGCGTCGGCGTCGCCGAGAGCGCGTCGACGCCGCCGTCGACCAGGGCCTGCACCCGCTGGGCGAGCGGCTCGTGGCCCGAGGCGTCCACCAGCCCCGCGCCCCCGAGCATGGCGTGCAGGACGACCTGCACCCCGGCCATCCGGGTCGGCTCGTACAGCAGCCCCCACGTGAACGGCTCGGCACGCACGTCACGACGCACGGTGCGGGCCAGGCTGGCCAGGGTGTGGCGCGTCGGCGTCGGCGTCCCGGTCGTGCCCGAGCTGTAGAGCACCCACCGGGTCGGCTCGCTGGCCCCGACGGGGTCGGCGGGGTAGCGCGTCGGCCGGCCTGCCCCCATGACGGCCTCCGGGGCGGCGGGGGCGTCGGGCAGCACCACGGCGTGCACGGTCCCCAGACCGGCGTCCGTGAGCACGGCCGCTCCCTGCGGGACGGGCGCGGTCGCGTCGACGTCGAGCAGGTGCACCTCGGTCGCGACGCCGTCGAGGCGGCAGAACGCCGCCCACACCGACGCTGCGGACCCGGTCCGGACGACGGCGGCCTGGCCCCGGTACCGCGTCAGGTCCGGTACCGAGGTCGCTGCGGGCATGCCCACCGACGTGCTCGTGACGGTGGCCTGCGACACCGTCACCGCTCGTAGACGGCGACGAACTCGCCGACCGTCCGCGGGTACACCGCGTCCTCGAGGTCGGTGAACGGGTCGTAGCCCAACGAGTCCTCCAGCCGGGTGACGAGCACCGCGAACCCGAGGCTGTCCAGGCCGGTGTCGAGGAGGACGGAGTCGTCGTCCAGCTCGGGGACGGGCTTGCCGTCGTCCGCGAGGGTCCCCCTGAGCTCGTCGAGCACCACGGTCCGCACCGCCCCCGGCTCCTGCTCTGCTGCCTGTCCGGTCATCGACGTGCTCCTTCGTCCAGCCCCGAGCGTGAGAGGCCAACCCTACTGTCACGGGAGGGACGAGTAGCAGCCAGCACAGGTGAACATCCGGTGCTCGGGCGTGCCGACAACCCGGAGCGGCGCGGACTGGACACCCAACCCTGACGTAAGGGTAGTGTCTGGTTTGTCCAGTGCGAGCCGCCGTCGTCCCGCGCCCACTGCCTCCGACCTCCGGGGTCCGCCCCGAGCACGACCGAGCACGACCGAGCACCTCCTGGGCGTCCGACCCGCGGCCCTGCCGCCGGGTGCGTGCGCCTGCGCCCGCGCGCGCCGTCCTGGCGCCCGACCCTGAGACCAGGTAGATGTCGATCCCCCCTGAGCCCACCGCCCTGCCCGACGTCGCCGTGCCGCGTGCGCTGCGCCGTCGCCCGCTCCCCCGCCCCGGCCGGCCCGACTGGCTGTCGCCGCGGGTGCTCCGCACGGAGGTCCTCGCCGGCCTCGTCGTCGCCCTGGCCCTCATCCCCGAGGCCATCAGCTTCTCGATCATCGCCGGCGTCGACCCCCGGGTAGGGCTCTTCGCCTCGTTCACGATGGCGGTGACGATCAGCATCGTGGGCGGCCGGAAGGCGATGATCAGCGCCGCCACGGCTGCCGTCGCCCTGGTCCTGGCGCCGCTGTCGCGCGAGCACGGCCTGGAGTACCTGCTCGCCGCCGTGGTCCTCGGCGGTGTCGTCCAGGTCCTGCTCGGCGCCGCGGGCGTGGCCCGGCTCATGCGGTTCATCCCGCGCAGCGTCATGGTCGGCTTCGTCAACAGCCTGGCGATCCTCATCTTCCTCGCCCAGATCCCCCACCTGGTCGGTGTCCCGTGCCTGGTCTACCCGCTCGTCGGCGCAGGCCTGCTCGTCATCTACGGCCTCCCCCGCCTCACCACCGCCGTGCCGGCCCCGCTGGTCGCCATCGTCCTGCTCACCACGCTCACGGTGGCCGCGGCGGTCCGGGTGCCCACGGTGGACGAGATGGGCGAGCTGCCGTCCACGCTGCCGTCCTTCGGCATCCCCACGGTGCCGTTCACCGTGGAGACGCTGCGGATCGTCGCCCCCTACGCCGTGGGCGTGGCATTGGTGGGGCTCATCGAGTCCCTGCTGACCGCCAAGCTCGTCGACGACATCACCGACACCCGCTCGGACAAGACCCGCGAGTCCTGGGGGCAGGGCGTCGCCAACATAATCACCGGACTCACCGGCGGCATGGGCGGCTGCGCCATGATCGGCCAGACCATCATCAACGTGCGCTCCGGCGCCCGCACCCGCCTGTCGACCTTCCTCGCCGGCGTCCTCCTCCTCCTGCTGGTGGTGTCCCTCGGCGACGTGGTCGGGCTTATCCCCATGGCCGCCCTGGTCGCGGTGATGGTCTTCGTCAGCGTCAGCACCTTCGACTGGCACTCTGTCGCCCCGGCCACGCTCCGCCGGATGCCGAAGTCCGAGACCACCGTCATGGTCGTCACCGTCACCGTCGCCGTGGTCGTGGCCAGCCACAACCTCGCCTACGGCGTCGGCGCCGGCGTGCTCACCGCCATGGTCCTGTTCGCCCGACGCGTCGCCCACCTCGCCGAGGTCACCGCCGTCACCGACCCCGACGGCCACCAGGTCGTCTACACCGTCCACGGCGAGCTGTTCTTTGCCTCCAGCAACGACCTCGTCCATCAGTTCGACTACGCCGGCGACCCACACCACGTCGTCATCGACATGTCCCGCACCCACGTCTGGGACGCCTCCTCCGTCGCCGCGCTCGACGCCGTGACGACGAAGTACGCCCGCCGGGGCAAGGCCGTCACCATCACCGGCCTGGACGAGCACAGCGCCCGCATCCACGACCGGCTCGCCGGCGAGCTGGCCGGGAGCCACTGATGAGCACCAGCACCCCCGTACTGCCCGGCCCGCCCGCGACCGGGCGGCTGCACTTCCTCGACGGACTGCGCGGGGCCCTGATGATCGTCGGCATCCCGTTCCACGCCGCGATGGGCCTGTCCGGCGAGGACTGGGTCGTCAGGAACGACGAGCAGTCCCTCCCGCTGGAGCTGCTCGCGGCGTTCCTGCACCTGTGGCGCATGCCCGCCTTCTTCGTCGTCGCCGGCTTCTTCGCCGTCCTCGTGCTGCACCGCCGCACCCCCGGGCGCTGGTTCCGGAGCCGCCTCGAGCGTCTCGGCATCCCCCTGCTGTTCGGGCTGCTGGCCATCAACCCCGTGCAGGCCCTCATCCGGGGCCGCTCCGAGCTCGGGTCCTGGGCCGCCGCCGTCGACAGCTGGGGAGAGCTCATGGTGCTGGGCGGCGCCGTTCACCTGTGGTTCTTGCGCGACCTGCTCGTCTACTGCCTCGTCCTGGCCCTGCTGGCCGCGTCCCCCTGGCGCTCCGCCCTGGCCCGGGCAGCCGACCGGGCCGTCGCCCGCGCCATGGCCTCGACGTGGCTCGCCGCTGTCGTGACGGTGGGGGCCGGCGTCGCGGTCGTCGCGATGCTGGCGGCATGGCGGCTGTCCGGCGTCGGCGGCCTCACCGAGGTCGTCCTCGGCAACCAGGTCCTGCTCAACAGCCCGTTCTTCGTCATCGGCGCAGCCCTCGCGGTCCAGCCGGGCCGGCTGCGGCAGCTGGCGGGACGCCCCCTCGCTCTACCCGCCGCGGTGGCCGCCGCCTGCCTGGTGGTCCTCGTGCTGATCGCGCGAGGGGTGCTGGGCAGCGGTGCTGTCGTCGATGCGACCGAGGCCGCGGCGGCGACCGTCGGCGGCCTCACCGGCGCCCTCGTCATCGTCGGGCTGGCCCTGCGCCACGGTGACCGCGACAGCGTGGCCGTCACCTGGGTGGTCGACTCCTCCCTGGTCGTCTACCTGCTCCACCACGTCGTCGTGCTCGCCATGGTGGCCTGGCTCATCTCGACCGACGTCCCCGCCGAGCTCGGCTTCATCCTGGTCGTCGCGGTGGCCCTGGTCACCTCGGTGCTCGCCTACGAGGCCGTCAACGCCACACCCGGTCTGCGGTACCTCCTGACTGGAAGGCGCTCTCGCGCCACGAGCCTCTCCGACGTGCTCCGCGGCCGTCGAGCTGCCACGCGGGCAGCACGGCCGGAACTGGTCACCCGCCCGGGTCAGTCGACGCCTCCACGCCTCGTGGGACGACCGCACCACAGCCCCGCCCGCAGGACTTTCGCTGGTCCGACGAGCGCAGGCAAGCAGCACGGCCGCCGTCGGCCAAGCCGTCGTTGACGTCCTCCTCGCCGTCCCCGCCGGGCATCCTCCCGTTCCACCACGAAGCATGTGCTGGCCCACGTCGGACAAGGCGCCTGTTCAAGAACTGGCGGGGCGGGACAACACCGACCTTGTCCTCATCCTGTGGATAACGACTGCCGGGCGCGTTGACGAAGAACCCAGCCCGGCAGCAAACTTCCCTAGCGGAGGGCGTGGGATTCGAACCCACGAAACGTTGTGGTTGAACGTTCAACGGTTTTCAAGACCGCCCGTTGTACCGCGTCTGACCTGCAGACTTGCCGGACTGACGGGGACCGGGGGCACAGATGGGGCACCAGTAACGAGGCTTGGGGCACCACGACGCCATCAGCAGCTGCTGCTCGACATCGGACACCAACGGACGTGCAGCGACGCAACGCGCTCGTCAGATGGCGCACCCTCTCGGGACGCGGCAGCGGACGGGGCTGACGGCAAAGCCGCGTGGGGCGCGACGTGGGTCGAGCCGCTTACCAGGGCGGTCAGTCGCGGGTCGGACACCGAGACGACGGAACGTCTGTCAGCCGTAGAGGCAGCCGTCAGCCGGGGGGCTTCAGGTGCTGCGACTGACTTGGGGAACGAGGCCCGCGCTCGCGCTCGAGCCGGTCCACGTCCGCCAGCGGAGGCAGCGAGCTGGTTGCCTCATCGCACGTGCCCGGCTACCCGCCCTCCCGGGTCGGCGATAGGCCCTGGAGGCCGTCACCTCAGGACGACCCGGCGGCGAGGGGTGTCGAGCCGCTCCCACGATTGCGACGCGCGCTCTTCCCTGGGGCCTGCGGAGCCGCTCCCGGAGGGCTCAGGGCTGCACGGGGTCGGCTGCTGCCGGCAGCCGGCCCGTGGCGACCAGGTGGTCGGCGAGGGCCCGGACCTTGATGTTGCCCTGGCTTGGAGCACGCTGGGCGGCATGAGCGAGTGGTCGGAACCGCTCCCATGGTTCAGCGCGACTTGAGAGGATGCCGGCATGGGGATTCTCGATCGCATCGGCGGCTTCGTGACTGGGCTTAGCAGCAGCGGCAGTTCCGGTGAGACCTGCCCTGAGTGCGGTTCTCCGCTCCGCAGCGACGGTGGACCCGACGACCGGGGCACCGAGCGCTTTGAGTGCACGAGCGGCATTGGCGAGTGCGGCGAGCCTGTCTGGTTCCGCGAGAGCGGGGGACCACTTATCACCCCCTGGGCGCGCGGCGGCAGTGGCAGTCCCCAGCCATGCGAGTCGTGCCAGCAAGACATGTCGGGTTCGGAGATCACCGACGCAGGGGAGGACGGCGACAACAGCAACGCTTATGTCACCTGCCGTCACTGTGGGCACCAGAACGTGCAGTGGGGCTGGGGTGGCGACTAGCCAGGTGTGCATCGTCGGTGGGATTCGTCGCCGAGGCGCGCCCTCGAGCGTCGCAGTGTGGGTGACCACCGAACGCAGCTCACCCAGCGCATCGGCAGTAGCCCGCAACGCGGCAGTTGCGCAGGCCGCCCCTGCAGGTAGTGATTGCAGGTTCTGACCTTCAGACGCCTAGCACCTCGCCGGGCGTCGTTTCAGATCTGCCCGGCGGACCGGTGGTGAGTGTGTCAACCCGATGTGGCCCCAGGGTGGCGCCCTGAACTGGCCCCATGCGGGGCGCGATGGCTCGCGCTGTCACGGTGGCCTGCGTGTCCCGCGCAGCACGGCCGCCCGGCGGGCAGGATCAGCCGCGACGCGGCTGCAGGGCCCATCGCGCGGGCGTGACGGGACGGGTGGGAGGTGACCGATGAGCGTGCCCGATGAGCTGCGCGCGCTCGGGCACCTTGGTGGGCCCGCGACGATAGCGATGCTCACCGCCCGGTTTCGTAGCGCCGTCCAGCCGTTCCCTACCCTGAAGCCTCCGGGCGGCTGGACGGCTGGGGCGCTTGAGGACGTCCTGCACGACTTTCTTGCCGAGAAACTCGAGGACCTCACAAACGCGGTGTTGACCGTCCGCGACGACGAGACCGCCACCCTCAAGGTCACGAGCCGCGTCATGAAGCGCTGGCTCATCGACCAGGCTCGCAAGACCGACACCGGCGCGATCCGTGTTCGCCTCGAGGAACTCGTCCACGAAAGCGACCTGTTCGTGAAGCCGAACGGTCAGGGGGAACGCTGGGCGCTGGTCGGAGCGGAGCAGGTTAGTAGCGTCGACATCGAGAGCCTCGTCGCGGCCGCGAGGGCGGTGCCTGGGGTGAAGCCGGTGCGGTGGCGCGACGAGAACCGCCGGGCCCCGATGGCGAGCGGCCCGGACCTGCTCCGCGTCCTCGAGGCCGTCTTGGAACGCGCTGGGGGCAGCGTGGAGAGCGGCGTGCTGGTCACCGTATTTCAGCGCCGGTTCGGCGTGACCCTCACCTCGTTCGTGCCGCTCGAGGAGGACGACACCCTGCCTGAGCGGCTGGCTGAGCCGCCGGTGTTCAACTCCGTCGAGCTTGACGAGGCCGCGGTTCGCGCTGCGCAGGCGTACGCGCAGCTCAGCGATCGCGAGCGGCGCATCCTGCTTCACCTGCACGATCACCGCGCCGTGCAGGACGCCCTGGGGGTCGGACGCACCACGGCCTACACCCTTATCGGCAAGGTCAACGAGGCGTTGCAGGCTCTGGCCGGCCAGGACGTCGACCATGCGGCCGTCGCCGCCGCGCTCGTCCGACTCGCCGAGCGTGACTTCGGTGCATACGGCGACGACCCCTGAACGGACGATGTCAGCGTTGCCACGTCAGATGCACCGTGACACAGAACTATGAGGGAGGTCAGCAGTGAGCGAGTACGAGTACCGACTGAGCGCCAAGCTCAGCAGCTACCGGGCTCCCGACGCACTGCTTGACGCCCTCGACCGCTCCGAGCAGCCCGACCCTGCTGTCGGGCAGATGTGGCGCGCCCACGTCGAGGGCACCGCCCTGCTCGTGCTCCTTCTCGACGAGTTCGCGAGCGGCTCCCTCGAGGTCGTCGTCGCCACTCCCGGCGAGACACCGCCGGTCGGCAGCGCCGTCGAGCACGTCGTCGCGCGAACCGACACTTACCAGCGGCTTACGGTGTGGCCCGGGCTGCGCGGTCCGCTGCACCAGCGCGTCCTCGACGTCCTCATCGAGGATTCCGCCGCCACGCAGGCACTCAGCACCACCCTGCGGACTCGTCCAAGAGCGGAGGCGCCGGTCGACGTGCTCGACCCGGGCGCTGAGCTGCTCGCCGAGCTGGGCGATGACCTGCACACGCTGCAGGACGCACCTGCCGTGCCGGTCCGCCCGAAGAACCCCGCCAAGCTCAGCAGCCTTCTCCCCGGGGAGCCAGGGGCACAACTGACCCTCCTGATCGAGAGCCTAGAACTTGGGCAGCCGATCGCGATGGAGCTGCTGCGGAGCAAGCGTGAGCTAACCGACGCGCAGGCCCGCAGCCTCGAACAGCGGCTCGGGCTCGCCAACGGCACCCTGCCCGCCGCAGGGGGCCTCGAGCCAGCACTAGTCGCCGAGGTCGAGCACCCCCGCTGGCGTTCGGCCGCGCGAACCCGCGCGCGACGCCAAGGCGTGCCGGAGGTTGAGGCCCGCACCAGCCTCGCCGCGGAGGCCTACGCCCTCGCCGCACGGGAGAGCACCAGCACACCCGACTGGCGCCAGCGGCTGTCGATCATCGTCGCGGGTGAGTCGTGACCCGTCCGTCGTTCGCTGCCCTGCGCCCGGCTACGCGCGAGCAGGCCGGTCGGATGATCGCCCTCCTCGAGGCCACGGACCGTGACCTCCTTGATGCCCTCAGCACCGACCCGCTCGGTGCGCTCGCCGAGCACCCGGACGTGAACCTGCGGCTAGTGCCGGAAACCGACACCGGCGCCGGCTGCACCGTCGCTGGCGGGTACCGGCACAACGAGACACCCCCGGCGTTGCTGGTGACCGCGTCGCTGTCGCGGCGCAGGCAGGCGTTCACCGCCCTGCACGAGTACGGCCACCACCTGCAGCAGACCAACCTCGACCTCGGGGTCGCGCTGCTCGAGCACGACAGCGACGAACAACTGGAAGAGGCGTCCTGCCAGGTCTTCGCCAGCCGTGTCCTGCTCCCCGACAGTCTAATCAGCAGCCTTACACCGCAGCGCGGCCCCGACGCGACCACGGTCGCGGCGTACTACGACAGCAGCCGCGCCTCCCGCGCGGCCTGCTGTGTCCGGGCTGCGGAGCTCCTCGTCGGGGGCGGCGCCGTCGTGCTGTACCGGGAGGACGGAATCGTCGACGCGACCGCCAGCACCGGGCTCATCCCACCCGCCCGCGGCAGCAACCAGGCCAGCACCCCACTCGTGGCCCGGGCACTCTCCCGACCCGGTGAGACCGTCGAGCACGACCAGACGCACATCATCTACAGCACCGGCACGTCCGCACCGCTGTACGGGCAGGCGACGTGGGTCGACGGGTACGCAGTCGCCGTCTTGCAGCAGGACAACGCCAGCTGGAAGGCGTTCGCCCCGACCCGCACTGCCCCGGGCACCTACACCGGCCCGAGCAAGTTCCTCACCTGCGACGTCTGCCTGCAGGACTACATCCGCACCGACGACCTCTGCCGCACCTGTCAGACCCCGCGCTGCCCGAGCAGGCACTGCTCGTGCCCCATCAGCGCCCGCGAACGCCCCTGCCCCCGGTGCGGCCTCACCCTGCACAAGGCCCGGTACACGGCGTTCGACGACCCGACGACGCCCTGCCGCGACTGCGCCTAGCCCCGCGCCGGACGATCCGGCACTTCCTACGTCAGACCTCATCGAAGGGGCAGCAGCCCCACGTCCCCACCGGGACGAACGACTGATGAGGAGAACACAGCATGAGCGCTCAGACGCACAACGAAAGCAGCAAGGACGACCACGGCAAGGGCAGCGACGAGACCGGGCGCCCGGTCACGTTCATCGTCAACGCCCGCGAGCACACCACCAGCGCGAAGACCATGCCCTTTGAGCAGGTCGTCGCCCTGGCCTTCCCCGACACCCCGAGCGGCCCGAACGTGCTGTTCACCGTGTCCTACCGCCGCGGGCAGGGCAACAAGCCCGAGGGCTCCCTGCTCGCCGGTGACAGCGTCAAGGTCAAGGACGGGATGGTGTTCGTTGTCTCCGCGACCGACAAGTCGTAGCCGCGACCTCAAGCGGCTCATCGACGACGGCTACGACGTCGAGATTCGTGACGGGCACCTGCTCATCCACGGCGTGCCCTATGTGACCTCCACCATGGAGGTCGCGCTGGGCACGCTCGTGAGCACCCTCGACCTTGCCGGCGACGTCACAGTCACCCCGGGCACCCACGTCGCGATGTGGATCGGTGAGCACCCCTGCCACGCCGACGGGACCGTCCTGCACGAGATTGCGCACGCGCCCGCGCCGGCCAGCGCGTCGCTGCAGATGCAGTGGAGCTTCTCCAGCAAGCCCGTCGGCAGCAGCGGCTACGCCAACTACCACGAGAAGATGACCACCTACATCGCGATGATCAGCGCCCCCGCGCTGGCCGTCTACCCGACCGTCACCGCCCGCACATACCCGGTGCAGCGGCCGGTCGGCGACCCGGCACCGTTCCTGTTCGAGGACACCTCCTCAGCCCGCGCCGGTCTCGGCGCGGTCACCGACAAGATCCGCGGGATGAAGATCGCCATCGTCGGGCTGGGCGGCACCGGCAGCTGGGTCCTCGACCTTGTCGCCCGCTGTCCGGTCGGGGAGATCCACCTGTTCGACGACGACCGCTTCCTGCAGCACAACACGTTCCGCTCACCCGGCCCGACCTCGGTCGAGGAGCTGACCGGCGGCCCGTTCAAGGTCGACATCTACGCGAAGCGGTGGGCGGTCATGCGCACCGGCGTCATCGCGCACCCCGAGCGTCTCGGCCCGCAGCACACCAAGCTGCTCGCGCAAATGGACTTCGTGTTCGTCTGCGTCGACACCGGCGCCTCCCGACGCGGGGTCGTCGAGCTCCTCGAGCGGGTCGGGTGCGACTTCATCGACACCGGCATGGGGCTGCTGCTGGACGAGGACCGCGCCCAGGTTCTCGGGCAGGTCCGCACCACGCTCAGCACCGCCACCACCCGCGAGCAGGCCCGTCAGCACCTGCCGCTGACGGGCAGCCTCGCCGACGACATCTACGACCAGAACATCCAGACCAGCGAGATGAACGCGCTCAACGCCGTCGAAGCCGTGACCCGGTGGAAGAAGGCGGTCGGCTTCTACACGGACCTCGAGTGTGAGGGCAGCGCGACGTACGTCATCGACGGCAACCACATCGTCAACACCCCGGTCCGCCTCACGGACGCTGCGGCCGATGCGGGCGAGGGCGAGTCCCTGTTGGACGGTGCGGCGTGATCGCGCAGATCCGGCCCGTCCTCGTCACCACGGTCCCGGCGCAGCCCGAACCGGGCGTGCTTTACGTCTCGGTCGAATACGCCACCACGCTGCACCTGTGCGCCTGCGGCTGCGGCCACGAGGTCGTCCTCGGCATCTCCCCGCACGACTGGACCTTGAATTGGGACGGCGAGACCGTGAGCCTGGACCACTCCGTCGGGAACTGGAGCTTCCCGTGCCAGTCGCACTACTGCATCCGCCGCAACCGGATCGTCCGGGCGGGCCCGTGGACCGACGAGCAGATCACCCGCGGGCGAGCCCGCGACGCCGCCTTCCGGCGCGGGAACCCCACACCAGCCGTGCCCGACGTGCCGTCCGCCCCCAGCGGCAGCTGGCTGTTGCGCTGGCTGCGCCGGCTCCCGCACCGCTGACACCTGCAACGGGCCGCCCTTAAGGGCAGCGGAGGCTCCTCGCCGTAGCGCGGCGAGGAGCCTCACGCATCGTGAGTGCCCGGGCACGGAGGAGCACACGGGGCACGGTCGCGTGGGATGCGGGCCGGCGCTGGGGTGCCCGTCTGCAGTCCTCAGACACTTGCCGCACCGCTTGTTGAGTAGACCGGGACTGCTGTGTCAACGACGGCCGAAATTGAAGGGACTGCTGCACGGAAAGGTGACACCTGACCTCTGACGCTCACGGCGCCTGCCACCCGCTGATCGGCACAGCTCCGTCCCGGACTGCCCCCTGCAGAGACGGGCCTTGCGGGTCTCAGCCGACAAGCAGAGGCAGATGGGACCCCTTGTCTCCTGCGCCCGAACCAACTGCAGGACTGCTCCCCGCGGCGCGGACCAGTCGACGGGTCCACAGGCTTCCCGGTCGCCAGCGCACGCTGCACATCGCCCCGACGGCGACCACCGTCGTCGTCGTGGTGCGTACGCCTGTGGATAACGGCTAGCCGTGCGTTGACGACTCCACCGCGCGGCGGCAGAGTCGTCTTCAGCGGAGGGCGTGGGATTCGAACCCACGGAACGTTTTGGTTGAACGTTCAACGGTTTTCAAGACCGTCCGCTGTACCGGCTGTGACCTGCGACCTTAATGGGTGGATTGACGTCCAAGGGCACTGCACGGGCACCGCCAATCTGGTGACAACCGCCGTCAGCCAGTGAGGGCCGAACAAGGACGGGCACGTGTGCGCCCGCCGTGCCGGAGGGCAGCACAGGCGCGACGCCGGCCGAGGGCGAGGCTTCAAGGTGAATCGCGCCCAGGTGAGGAGCCCGTCTCAGGGTGGTCCGGCGGACGGGCGATCTGGCAGGACGCGATCGTGGTTGGCGACGGCCAAGTCCCTGCTGGCCGGCCTTCGAGTACCGGTGGTCATCCGGGGCGGCCGCGCCCGCGCCGGGAAGGTATTGCTCGACGCGCGGACCTCCGCGCGGCTGGGCTGCTTGGGCGCGCCCACGCGCCTCTTGGATCGCGTCGCACAAGCGGGGGACGGCTACCCAGCGCGGCCGCGCAGCAGAGCCCAGACCGCGCACCGGCGACAGATGAACACTCCGGGCGTGCTGCCCAGCTCGGCCACCCGACGGCGTGGCAGCGTCCGCCCGCAACAGCCGCACGAGACGTGAGCCGCCGTGGGCACGACCGGGTTAGGTCGTCCCGTCATCGCATGGCCGCGACCAGCTGCTCGACCGTCGGCGCGCCGAGCAGCCCGTCCGGGGTCTGGAAGAGCCTGCACGCGAGGCCCACGGGCGCAGCCGCGTCGGCGAAGGGGTCCTCCCCGTCGACCAGGATGGTGGGGGACCCCCGGAACCGCAGACGCTGAGCGTCCTCCGGCGTGATCACGCGCTCGGCACGGAGGTCCGACACCGGCCGGCCGGCCCTACGCATCGCTTCGTGCAGGCGGTCCTCGGCCTCCTGCCAGTTCGGGCAGCCGTCGAAGTACAGCAGCGTCACGGTCATGGACGGCATCGTGCACGGCGCGCCTGCCCCGCGCAGCGCGCTGCGGTGAGTGCTCGTGATGGTCGTCGCGCCTGTGGCTCCGTCATCTCGAGGGCTTGCATCCGGTACCCAGGTACCGCCTTACCGTCGTGCCATGACAGAGACAGCCCCGGTCGATTGGGTCCCCGCCGAGTGCTCGCTGCCGACGCAGCAGCACCCCCTGCGGGTGGCCGAGCTCGACGAGCTCCTCTCGCACGCCACGGCGCTCGACCGGGTAGGACCGACCGTCCTCACGGTGCGGCTCGACGCCGCCCCCGGGACGGAGGAGCTGGTCCGTGACCTCGTGCGGCGCGAGACGGGCTGCTGCTCGTTCTTCACCTTCTCCCTGGACCGCGTCGAGCCCGCCACGCTCCTCCTGACCGTCTCGGTCCCCCCGACCCAAGTCCAGGTGCTCGACGGGATCGCGGCCCGGGCGGGCCAGCTGCCCAGGACGACGGCATGAGCGCCGCGGGCCTGCGCACGGGGCAGGTCGCCGACGCGGCCGGCGTCAACGTGCAGACGCTGCGGTACTACGAACGACGAGGGCTGCTGCAGGAGCCCGACCGGACGCTGGGCGGGCACCGGGTCTACCCGCCCGAGGCGGTCACGGCGCTGCGGGTGATCAAGGCTGCGCAGCGGCTGGGGTTCACCCTCGACGAGGTCGCGGAGCTGCTGGAGGTCGGTCGGCGCCGCGGGCGTGACCGCGGGCTCCAGGCGAGGGCGCAGGAGAAGCTGGTGGAGGTCGAGCAGCGCATCACCGACCTCGTCACCATCCGGGAGACCCTGCTCGCCACGGTGGCGGCGGGCTGCGACGACCTCCACGAGTGCGCCGGTCGGGAGTGCTGCCCCATCCCGTTCGTCCCGCTCGCCGACGTGCAGGCGGGACTCCGGTGACCGGCCAGGGACCCATCGGCGTCGACGGGGTCTCGGCGCCGGCGGACCGACCGGCGGAGCCGACCACGAGCCGACGGGACCGCCGCCTGGTCGGCGGCGCGGCAGCTGCGTGCGCGGTGTGCTGCGCCCCGCCCGTCCTGGGCCTGCTCGGCATCGCCGGCGGCGGCCTGGTGGCGACGGCAGCAACCCTGGCCTTCGCGGGCCTCGCCTTCGCGGTGGTCGTCGCCGCCCTGTCCGTGGTGGGCCTGCTGCTGCGCCGTCGCGCCCTGGTCAGGGCGTCGCACGTTCCACGCGTCGGCGCGGGCGCGGCCGCCGGCCGGGTCAGCGACCTCGGGATGCCCGAACGACCGGGGCGGGGCGAGGACGGGCTTGGGGCCCGCTCTCGCTGAAGCGGCGAAGGGTCGGCGGCCGTCGGCTCAGGCGGCTCGGGGCGCGTACATGATGACCGCGACGCCGGCCAGGCAGACCAGGGCGCCGGTCACGTCGTAGCGGTCGGGGCGGAAGCCGTCGGCGACCATGCCCCACACCAGCGACCCGGCGACGAACACCCCTCCGTACGCGGCGAGGATGCGGCCGAAGTTCGCGTCCGGCTGGAGCGTGGCGACGAAGCCGTAGACCCCGAGAGCCAGCACGCCAGCCCCGATCCACACCCAGCCCCGGTGCTCACGGACCCCCTGCCACACCAGCCAGGCGCCGCCGATCTCCGCGACGGCAGCGAGGGCGAACAGGAGCAGGGACCGGGCGACGTCCGACATCTCGTCAGGGTGTCAGGTCCTCCGCCAGGCGAGGCCTCACCCGGGAGCGGCTCTGACTGACTGTCCCCGAGGGCGACCGACCGACGGAGACGAAGGCCGTCACGGGGCGAGAGAGGGGGGCGGTGAGGCCGGGCCGCCGACCGCCACGGCGCGCCGTGGGGTGGCGGCACCCATCAGCTCACCACCGCTCGACCGCCGCTCGACCGCGGTCGGCCGCCGGCGGCCCGGACGACACCGTGTTGACGGGTGTCTCGGTCCCGGCGCAGCACGCGGAGGTGCAGCCCGAGGAGCAGCCGCCCGAGTAGCCAGCATCGCTGTCGGCGCCGACGTCCTCCGGGGTCATGAGGGTGGGCAGCGGGGCGCAGCAGTTGTCCCCGCGCCAGGCCTCCACACCCTCCTTGAGGGCCACCACGGCGATCACCAGGCCGGCGATCGGGTCGGCCCACGACCAGCCGAGCGTGGCGTTGAGGACGAGTCCGAGCAGCAGGACCGCCGACAGGTAGGTGCACAGCAGCGTCTGGGTGCCGTCGGCGACCACCGAGCCCGACCCGAGCTGGCGACCTGTGCGGCGCTGGGCCCAGGACAGCAACGGCATCACCAGCAGCGACGCCGCCGCCAGGACGATCCCCACGCGGGACGCCTCCACGTCCGCCTGCCCCAGGAGCGACCGCACTGACTCCACGCTCACGTAGGCGGCGAGCCCGAAGAAGGACACGGCGATCAGGCGCAGCGCCTGCCGCTCACGGGCCTGGGGGACCCTGTGGCGGAACTGCCAAAGGATCACCAGCCCGGAGAACACCTCGACGATCGAGTCCAACCCGAAACCGATCAGCGCGACCGACCCAGCAGCGGCGCCGGCGGTCAGGGCCACGACCGCCTCCACGGCGTTGTAGGTCACCGCCGCCCCGGCGATCAGCTGCGCACGTCGCCCCAGCAGCGATCGGCGCTCCGCCGTCAGCGTCTGTGGGACGACCTTGCGGCCGCTCACGCGTCGGCCCCCGGCCCGTACGCCGGGCACAGCAGCACCCCGTCACCCGTGGCGTCGAGCACCTTCTCCGCCGCGGCGAACAGATCCATCAGTCCCACCTCGGCCAGCGAGTACAACGAGGCCCGACCGGCCGGGCGGGACGTGATCAGGCCGCAGTCCCGCAGGCACGCCAGGTGCCCCGACACAGTCGACTGCGCCAGCCCGAGGTGCTGCGTCAGCTCAACCACACGGTGCTCACCCAAGGCCAGGTGGCGGAGGATCGCCAAGCGCGTGGGGTCACCCAGTCCCCGGAACAGTGCCGCGGCGATGTCCAGTGTTTGCACCCCTTGCGCACCCTGGACGGGGCCATTCGGGATCGGCATCTACCGATGCTAGCGCGTGTAAGCGATGTGTCACGCATTCGTCGTCGGAAGGGGCCGCCGCACGAGCAGACGACTCCCCCCCCCCCGCGTTCGGCTGCGCGAGCGCGCTTGGCTTCGCGTCGGTCGTCGGCTCGGGCTCAATGCCAACCCGACCACGCCGCCCGCGCGGGGCGACGGCCGGCCGGCCCTCGGCCGGGCTTTCCAAGCGCCCCCTTCCGGGCTAAGGTGGCAATACCCCCTAGGGGTATCAAGGAGGAGTTGTCATGGCCACACACCTGACCGACACGCTGCAGGTGGAGGGGATGCTCCGGTCGTCCTCGGAGCCCGCCGTCACCCGCAGCCTGAGACGCCGACCTGGTGTCCTAGCGGCTGACACCAACGCGGTGTCGCAGACCGCGACCGTCACCTACGACCCGTCGCAGACGTCGCTCGAGGAGCTGTCCGGCTGGGTGAGGGAGTGCGGCTACCACTGCGAGGGCCGCTCGGTCCCCGATCACGTCTGCGACCCCATGAGCGATAGCCACTCCCGCCCTCCGGCCGACGGACCGCAGGACGCCATGGGTCACGGCGAGCACGGTGGCGGCCACCACGGCGGGATGTCGATGGCCGCGATGGCCAGGGACATGCGCAACCGCTTCGTCGCCGCCGCGGTCCTGTCCGTGCCGATCCTGCTGTTCTCCCCCATCGGGCGCGAGGTGCTTGGTTTCACCGCCGCCACGCCGTTCGGGCTGCGCGACGACGTGCTCTCGCTCCTGCTGTCCCTGCCGGTCATCTTCTACAGCGCGTGGATCTTCTACGACGGCGCCTGGCGGGCGCTGCGCGCGCGGACCCTGGACATGATGGTGCTGGTCGCCGTCGCGGTGAGCGCGGGCTGGCTCTACAGCCTCGGCGTGACCCTGACCGGCGGCGGCGAGGTCTTCTACGAGGCCGCCACCGTCCTCACCGCGTTCGTCCTGCTGGGTCACTGGTTCGAGATGCGCGCCCGCGGCGGGGCCAACGACGCGATCCGCTCGCTCTTGCAGCTCGCGCCGCCGATGGCGGTCGTCCTGCGCGGGCCCGACAGGCAGGAGCAGGTCGAGGTCCCGACGGCCGAGGTCGTCGTCGGCGACGTCGTCCTGGTCCGCCCCGGCGCGAAGATCCCGGTGGACGGGGTCGTCGTGCACGGCGAGTCCGAGGTCGACGAGTCGATGGTGACGGGCGAGAGCCTGCCCGTGGCCAAGTCCGAGGGCTCCGACGTCATCGGGGCATCGGTCAACACCACCGGGACGCTCCGGGTCCGGGCCAGCAAGGTGGGCTCCGACACGGCGCTCGCGCAGATCGTGGCGATGGTGCAGGAGGCGCAGAACAGCAAGGCCCCCGGGCAGCGCCTCGCCGACCGCGCCGCGTTCTGGCTGGTCCTCGTCGCCCTCGTCGGCGGGGCGCTGACGTTCGGCGTCTGGTTCGCCGCTGGCGCCGGTGTGGAGATGGCCCTGCTCTTCGCGATCACGGTGGTGGTCATCACCTGCCCCGACGCGCTGGGGCTGGCCACCCCGACCGCGATCATGGTCGGCTCTGGCTTGGGCGCCCGACGCGGGGTGCTGTTCAAGAACGCGACCGCGCTGGAGACCTCGGCGCGCATCGACACCGCCGTCATGGACAAGACCGGCACCCTCACACTCGGCAGGCCCGAGGTCACCGACGTGGTCGTCATCGGCTTGGCCGAGCCGGACGTCCTCCGCCTGGTCGCGGCGGTCGAGCGCGAGTCCGAGCACCCCCTCGCTGGTGCTGTCGTCGCGTACGCAGAGGGACGAGGGGTCCCCTCTGCCGTGGCCGCAGACTTCCGAAACGTGCCGGGGCACGGCGCCGTCGCCACCGTCGAGGGCCGCAGGGTCCTCGTCGGCAACCGCCGCCTGATGGCGGCCCAGGGCGTCGAGCTCGGCGAGCTCGCCGCCCACCGGGACGACCTGTCAGCTTCCGGTCGCACCGCCGTTCTCGTAGCTGTGGACGGCGCGGCCGTCGCGGTCGTCGCCATGGCCGACGCGGTCCGGCCCAGCGCCGCTGCGGCCGTCGCGGCGCTGCACGAGGCCGGCGTCCAGGTGGTGATGCTCACCGGTGACAACGAGCAGACCGCGCGCCGGATCGGTGACCAGCTCGGCATCGACACGGTCATCGCGGAGGTGCTCCCCGGGGACAAGGCCGCCGAGGTCTCCCGGCTCCAGGGCGCGGGCCGGCGGGTCGCCATGGTCGGCGACGGCGTCAACGACGCCCCTGCGCTCGCCCAGGCCGACCTCGGCGTCGCCATCGGCGCCGGCACCGACGTCGCCATCGAGACCGCCGACGTCGTCCTTATGCGCTCCGACCCGCTCGACGTCGCCACGGCGCTGCGGATCGGCCGGGGCACCCTGCGGAAGATGCGGCAGAACCTCGGCTGGGCGATCGGCTACAACGCCATCGCCCTGCCTATCGCGGCAGGGGTGTTCGAGCCGGCCTTCGGGCTGGTCCTGCGCCCGGAGATCGCGGCGCTGTCCATGTCCGGCTCCAGCGTCCTGGTCGCCGTCAACGCCCTGCTGCTCAAGCGGCTGCGCCTTCCGGAGCCCGCGGACGCGGTGAGGGCAGGGTCCCGACCGGTCACCGAGGCCAGATGAGGACGCGGGCGACGAACCATGACGAGCCGGTGACCCGGACGGTGAGCAGGTGGCGGCGGCACCCCGTCCTGACCGCGGCCGGGTGCCTGCTGCTGCTGACGGTCGTAATCGTGGTCTTCCGGGCCGTCGGCACCCAGCAGAGCGTCGCCCGGACACGGGCGTACTGGTCCGAGCCGCAGGGCGAGCCGGACGGGCTGCTCTACGTCGCCCTCGGCGACTCCGCCGCCCAGGGCGTGGGTGCGAGCAGCCCTGACAAGGGATACGTTGGCCTGCTCGCCGAGCGGCTGCGCACCAGCACCGGCCGGCCCGTCCAGGTGGTCAACCTCAGCGTCTCCGGCGCCCGCGTGGCCGACGTGGTCGAGGAGCAGCTGCCCCAGCTCGAGGGACTGGAGCCGGACCTCGTCACGGTGGCCATCGGGGGCAACGACGTCCGCCGCTACGAGACTGACCGCTTCGCCGCCGACGTCGACCGCCTCGTCGCCGGGCTCCCGCCAGGGACCTACGTCGCGGACGTCCCGTACTTCATGCACGGTCGCTGGGAGACGGACTCCGCGCAGGCGGCCGGCACGGTACGGACGGCAGCGGGCGAGGCCGGACTGGTCGTGGTGCCCCTCAACGACCGGCTCCGCGCCGAGGGTTTCCGCGGGATGTTCACCCAGACCTCGGGCGACCTGTTCCACCCCAACGACCGGGGGTACGAGATCTGGACGGACGCGTTCTGGACGGAGATCTGCCGCTCGTCGCTGTGACGACGGGCCGCGGGACAGCGTGCGTCTAGCGAGCCTGCTCGTCCTGCGGTGCGTGCTCCACGGTGGTCTCGCGACCGGGCCGCAGCCGGGCGCTGACGGCGATGTAGACCACGGCCAGCACGACGACGAGCAGGGCGACGAGCTGGTTCACGCGCAGCCCCAGCACGATATTGGCCTCGTCGGTGCGCAGCAGCTCCAGCGCCGCGCGAGCGGTGCCGTACATCGCCAGGTAGAGCGCGAAGGCCCGGCCGTGGCCGAGGCGGAACCGCCGGTCGGCCCACATGACCACCACCGCGGTGAGGAGGCTCCACAACGACTCGTACAGAAACGTGGGGTGGAAGGTCTCCGCCTCCGGGTAGGCCGCCGGCCGGTTCTCCGGATTGATCCGCAGGCCCCACGGCAGGGTGGTCGGCGTGCCGTAGATCTCCTGGTTGAAGTAGTTCCCCCACCGCCCGAACGCCTGCCCGACCGCCATCCCGGGAGCCAGCGCGTCGGCGAACGCAGGCAGCGGGATCCCGCGTCGGCGGCAGGCGAACCAGGCCCCGAGCGCTCCCCCGAGCAGTCCCCCGAAGATGGCCAGGCCGCCCTCCCACAGCCGGAGCGCCTCCCACGGGTCCTGCCAGGTGTAGTCCTGCAGGTGGGTGAGGACGTGCCACACGCGGGAGCCGACGATGCCTGACGGGACCGCCCAGGTCAGGACGTCGACGACGGTGCCCGGGCGGCCACCCCTGGCGATCCATCGCCGGTCCGCCAGACAACCGCCGGCGAAGATGCCGGCGATGATGAACAGTGCGTAGGCCCGGACCGGGACGACCCCGAGGTACCAGGTCCCCTGCGGAGGGCTTGGGATCCCGGGGTCGGCCGCGAGGGCGAGGAGCCCGGTCACGAGGACCTCCTCGACCAGACGGCCAGCATCCACGTGTAGAGCAGCACCGCGGAGCAGGCGAGGACCAGCCACGTGCGGTCGCCGCCGGGGACGTAGTGGCTGCTGATGTGGCCGAGGAAGACGTCCATCCACCGGTAGTGCGGCACGCCGGCCCGGAACATCAGGTCCGGCGCCATCGCCACCATGTGGAAGCCGAGGACGGAGAAGAGCTGCGCGGGCGCGGGCCGTCCCCGGACCCGCAGGTACGCCGCGTTCCAGGCCACGGTGGCGATCACCCCGACCAAGAAGTGGGTGGACCAGTGGAACGAGGCGTCGTGGCCGGTGTAGGTCCGGTAGAGGACCACCTCTGCGGCGACGAGCCCGACCGCCTGCAGCGCGAGGCTCGCCGGGCGCAGGCAGCGCGGGCACGCCCGTCCGGTCACCCGGGTCATGAGGTGGCTCCCACGATGGTGTCGACCTCGAACGCGTTGTCGGGCCAGGCCGGGTCGAGGGTGGAGTAGCGGACCACGCCTTCGGTGTCGACGACGGCGTAGCCGATGCCCGGGCCTCCGTCGACGGGCTCGGGCAGGTCCACGGCGTGTGCGAGGCGTCCGACCTCGTCCACGACCAGGTCGACGCCCGCCGCCGCGGCCGCGGACGCGGGGCCGCTGGAGGTGGCGCCGGGCTCCTGCACGACCAGGACGACGTGGGCCGCGGCGGGCAGCGTGCCGCGCCAGTCCTGCAGGACGTCCCCCTCGGGGGCGGCCCGCACGAACAGCAGCACCGTGGGGCCCCGCCCGCGGGTGAGCCCCGGCAGGGACGGCTCGACAGTCGGCCAGCTCAGCAGCAGGCCGTTGCGCTGGTTGGCGCGGTCCGGCTGGTCCCGCGGCCCGGGACCGCGGGAGCCCACGAGCACCGCCGCCACGAGCAGCAGGCACATCAGCACCCCCCCGACGGCGACGCTCGTGGGGCGCATCACGGCATGCCGGCCACGTCCGCGAGGACGGTCCACGTCCCGCCGTCCAGGCGGAGGACCTCCTCCGCCGTCGCGGCCAGCAAGGTGCCGTCGGCCGACGCGGAGAACGCGGTCGGCGGCGCCCCGATCGACCCCTGCGACACCCAGGCGTCCCCGGCGAGGTCCCAGACCACGCCCTCCACGTCTACCCCGGTCACGGTCGGTCCCGCGCCCTCGACGTGGACAAGGGTGGTGGGTGGGGCCGGGGCGAACGCCTCGAACGTACGACCCGAGTCCCGGCTGACGAGCAGGCCGTCCGCGGTCGTCGCCAGAAGGCCCGCGCCGTCACGCAGGTGCTCCAGGTCGGCGACCACGTCCAGCTCGGCGCCCACCGCCCAGGAGCGCCCGCCGTCGCCGCTGGTGAGCACCGCGCCCGAGAGGCTGTCCCACCCGACGACCTCCTCGCCGGACACCGTCAGGGCGTGGAAGTCCGCGTCCCCCTGCAGCGACACGGCGGTCCAGGTCTCACCGGCGTCGGAGCTCTCGACGAGGCCCAGGTGGGACGGGAGCCCCTCGCGGGCGTCGGGGTGGCCGCTGCCCAGCAGGCGGTCCCCGTCGATGGTGAAGCCCATGGTGTCCTGACGGCGGTCGGCGACCCGCTGCGGCTCTGCACCATCCTTCACGCGGAACAGGCCGGTGTGGGTCGCCACGAGGACGTCGCCGCTGGCCCGGTCGACCCCGAGCCCGTGGACGTGACCCATCCCGGGGTCGTCGGTGGCACCGGAACGGTCGGCGGCGGCCGTGCCGCCCGTGCCCTCCTGCTCGCCCGAGCACGCGGCGAGCAGGAGGACGGCGACCGCCCCGAAGGCGGTCCGGGCGACGACCGGCCGCAGGCCCGCTGACGGGCGAGAGCGGTCCTGGGGTCGCATCAGGAGTCGAGCAGGTCCTGCATGCGGGCGATCTCCGACTCCTGGGTGTCGACGATCGCCTGCGCGAGCTCCTTCGCCGCGGGGTTCTGCCCCTCGTCGTGCTCCGTCTCGGCCATGGCCACGGCACCCTCGTGGTGCTCGACCATCATCGACAGGAACATCTCGTCGAAGGCAGCACCCTCGGCCGTCTCGAGCTCGGCCATCTGCTCCGGGCTCATCATCCCGGCCATGCCGCCGCTGTCCATGCCCTCCATCTCCATGGACATCTCCATGTCCTCGGCGGGCACCTCGGCGCCCCACGCCTCGAGGAACGCGGTCATGGTGAGGATCTCGGGCTCCTGGGCCGCGGCGATCTCCTCGGCCAGCGCGAGGACCTCGGGGTCCTCGGCCCGGTCGAGCGCGAGCTCGGACATCTGCACTGCCTGCCGGTGGTGGGGGAGCATCCCCTGGGCGAAGGTGACGTCAGCCTCGTTGTTCTCTCCCTCCACCTGCTCGGCGGTGGTGGGCAGGTCGGCGGGGGTCGCCCCGCCTGCGGTCTCGGTGGCGGCGTCCCCACCGCAGGCAGCGAGGACGATGGACAGGGTCACGGCAGCCGTCAGGGCTGCCGCACCGCGAAGCGGCGTGGTCATGGGTGGTGCTCCTCAGGTCATGGGTGGGTGTGCGAGCGCAGGCGTCGACAGACGCCGTGGCGTCGGCTACACCCGGATGACGCAGAGGGCGATGCGGGGAGGGGGTGGAGCAGGGGCGTGGTCGCCCACCCAGGACACGACACGGGCGACGGTGACCCGCGACCGGCCCACGACGAGCGGGCCGCGTCGGCTGAGCAGGTGCGCCAGCGTCAGGACGGCGATGCCCACGAGAGCCACCACGCACCCGGCCAGCAGGTCGTGGTGGTCCGCGGGGTGCGGCGACGGCGGCGGTGCGCCGTTCGACCCCGGCTGCGGGGTGTCCCCTGCGGCAGGGGCATCCACGAGCGTCGTCATCACCGGGTCGGCGGGGTGACCCCAGGCGTGGCCGCCCGAGACGGACACGCCCGACTCGGCCGACACGGTCCCCGTGCTCTGCTCGTCCGCACCCGCGGACACGGCGAAGAACCCATGCATCGTGAGGAAGCCGGCGACGAGGACCACGAGCAACGCCAGACGACCCGGCAGGGTCATCTGGGTCTCTCGCGGTCGTGGTCGTCGCACACGTCGAGGGTACGACTGCGTGAGGTGACCGCGAACTGGGTCAGACCTACCCCATGGCGCCGCGCCTCGACCAGCGCGGCGACGGCATGGTGATCGTGCGGCGCCGCCGCGCCGGTCGGCGCCCGTCATTGCTGCGTCTGGTGCCTCGGACGCGCCGACGTCACGTAGGCGTCGGTGCACGGCAGCCGGTGTCCGGGTCCGCACATCCAGCGAGGAGCCGCCCGGCAGCCGAGCGGGACCCGGACCGCGACGCCCGGGTCCCGCCATCAGCGCGTCTGCCGGCCTGCGGTCAGCTGTGCCCGGGGGCGGTGCACTGCGATCCGCCCTGCTCGGGTTCACGGCAGCCGCCGTCACCGGTGATCTCGCCAGGGGCGGCCGCGGTGAAGGTGCCGCCGGCGGGGTTGGGTGCGCCGGTCCGGGTCGCCTGCGCGACCACGGTCCCTGAGGAGTCCAGCAGCTGGGCGACCGCGAGGGCACGCAGCTCGAGGAAGCTGCCGGTGCAGGTGCCGGTCCCCGTAGCGGTGGCGGTGAACGTGCAGATGGTCCGGTCGCGGCTGCCGGGGACCACCTCTGCGTCCCCCTCGCCCCGCTTGACCACCACCGAGTACGCGACGCCGGCATCCAGGCCGGTGAAGCGCAGCGACTGCTGCCAGAGCGAGGTCTCCTCGGAGTCGCCCGAGGCGCCCTTGACGTAGTTGATCCGGCCGCCTCCGTCGGCGCTGGACGAGCCGACGGCGTCGAAGTCCAGGCGGTTGCTGCTCTCGTGCGCAGCCGACGCGGTGGGGGCCAGGGCGAGGACGGGCAGGGCGGCCAGGAGGGCCACCGCGCTCAGGCGCCGGGTGTGTCGCAGGACGTTCATGGGGTCTCCAGGTGAGGGGTGAGGGGTATGCGGTCATGCACTGACACGGACGGTTCGGAGGATCGGTTCAGCCACGGCCGGTCGGGGTCCGGGACGGGGAGGACGTCGAGGGTCCGGGCGTCAGCCCACGCTCAGGGTGAGCATCTGCATGACCGGCATCTCGCCGTCGAGCACGGGCAGGTCGGCCCCCTCGACCGCAAGGAACTCGTACTCGCCGGGCGTCGTGTCATCGACGTGCAGCATCGGCCAGTAGTCCCCGGTGAGCACCGGCTCGTCCAGCTCGACCACGAGGTCGGTGGTGGATCCCTGCTCCACCTGCAGCGTCCCTACGACCGGGCCGGGCTTGCCGTCCAGGTCCTGGTGGACAGCGATCCAGCCCTGCTCCGCCCCCGCGAGCTCGACGGAGGCGACGGTCAGGGTCGTGCCGTCGCCGGACTGGTCTTCGGCGGTGACCGCACCCGTGACCGCACCGGCGGCGGGGGCTGAGGCTGGGGCGGGGCTGGCCGATGGGGCGGCGGGGCTGCTGGCGGCACCGGTGTCGTCGGTGCCGCAGGCGGCGAGCCCTGCGACGAGCATCAGGCCGAGCGCGACGGTGCGGGTCGTGGTCCGGGTCATGCGTGGTCTCCTTGGTCAGCGGACGGTGAGCGTGCCGGTCATGGACGGGTGGACGGTGCAGGTGAAGTCGTAGGTGCCCGGTGTCGTCGGCGCGGTGAAGCGACCAGGCTCGGCGGCGTCGAAGCTGCCGGTGTCGAAAGAGCCGTCGACCGCGGTGACCGTGTGCGGCTCGGCGTCACCGTCCACCACGTCGACCACCTGGCCCGGTGCGACGGTCAGCGGCGCGAACGCGAAGCCCTCGACCACGTAGCTGACGCCGTCAGGGAGTTCGACTGCCCCGGCGCTCTCGACGGTCTCGACGCTCTCGGCGGTCCCGGCGGTCTCGCCGGCCGGCGCGGAGCCGCACCCGACGAGCAGTGCCGCCGCCGCGACAGAGACGAGCGTGAGGGACAGGGGAGCGTGTCGGTTCATGGTGAGAGACACGGACCGTGGGTCCAGATGGTTCACCGGCCCGACGGTGAACCACCGAAGGTCCTGAGCCGTGTCTCCTGCCGAGACCGCTCCCCACCACCCGGAGGCACCATGGCCCTCGTGCTCCGTGTCACGACGTCCGCGAGCCCGGCGGACCTGACCGGCGCCCGCCCCGTGGCGCACCGCGACCCCAGCCGGTGACCAACGACGTGTCGCACGACGCCGAGCTGGTCCGCGTGCTCTACCAGGAGCACGCCGGGCCCCTCTTCGTGTTCTGCGTGCGCTACACCGGCGACGCCCAACGCGCCGAGGACGTCGTGCAAGAAGTCTTCGTCCGGGCATGGCGATCGCTGTCCCGGGTGGACCTGGAGACCCGCCCCGTCCGCCCGTGGCTGCTCGCCGTGGCACGCAACCTGCTCACCGACCTGCACCGGGCGCAGACGAGCCGGCCCGCGACACTCGACGAGGCGGTGCTGGCCCAGCTGCCCGCCCCCGACGAGCTGGACCGTGCGGTCGAGTCGTGGCGGGTCGCCGCCGCCCTGCAGCAGCTCAGCGCCGCCCACCGGGAGGTGCTCGTCCACGCGCACTGGCTGGGCCGCAGCGTCGCGGAGACCGCGACGGCCCTCGGTGTCCCACCTGGCACCGTGAAGTCCCGGACGTACTACGCGCTGCGCGCGCTACGGCTCGCGCTGGAAGAAGGAGATGCACCATGACCAGCCACGAGGAGCAGCGTCGGGCCCTCGGCTCCTACGTCGTCGGGGCCCTCGACCCCGCCGAGCGCGCCGAGATCGAGGTCCACCTGTCCGGCTGCGCGTCGTGCCGCGAAGACCTCGCCGGGCTTGCCGGGCTGCCCGGCCTGCTGTCACGGCTGTCGGTCGACGAGGCCCTGGGCACGAGCCTCGTCCCCCCGCCGACGCTCCTGCCCCGGGTGCTCGACGCGGTCCAGGACGAACGCCGTCGCACCCGCACCGCCGTACGGCGATGGCGCGCCGCCACCGCAGGTCTCGCCGCCGTCATGGTCGCCGCCACCCTCGCGGGCGTGCTGGTCCTGGGGCCCGACCGGGACGCGGCACCCCCGCCCCAGCTGTTCGTCGCGGCGGCCGGGGTGGGCGCCGAGGGCAGCGCGTCGTTCGAGGACCGGGCCTGGGGAACCTCCGTCCGGCTGCAGGTCACCGGGCTGCCCGAGGACGCCGGCCCCTTCCTGGCCTGGGCCGAGGACCCCGCCGGACGCCGGACCGCGGTCGCCACGTGGGGTGCGACCCCGAACGGGGCCGCCGACGTCACCGGCGCCACCGCCGTGACCCGCCAGGAGCTGTCGCTGCTGGTCGTCACGACGGCCGACGGAGAACCTCTCTTGCGGCTAGAACCCGAGCCGGCCGCCGCTCACAGCCCGAGCAGGAGGACACCGACGTAGGCCACGCCGCCCACGAGCACCCAGCTGACCAGGCCCAGGACCAGGGCCCGACCGCCGGTGCGGACCAGGCTCGGCAGGTGGATGCCGGTGCCCAGGCCCACCAGCGCGGCGGCCAGCAGGACCTCCTGGACCGTCTTGGCCCCGGCGAGGACCGGGGACGGCAGCAGGCCCGTGCTGCTCAGGGCGATCGCGGCGAGGAACCCGGCCACGAACAACGGCAGGAGCGGGGGACGACGACCGGTGGTGGACGCCGAGCGGGAGCGGCGGCGCCGCTGGGCGACGGCAACCAGGGCCACCAGCGGAGCGAGCATCACGACACGGCTGAGCTTGACGACCACGGCGGCCGTCAGCGCACCAGGGACCCGGTCGGCGGTGGCGACGGTCTGGCCGACGTCGTGGACGCTCGCGCCCACCCAGCTGCCGAACGCGACGGGGTCCAGGCCCAACGGTCCGCGCAGCAGCGGCAGCAGGAAGATCGCCACGCTGCCGCACAACGTGACCAACGCGATCGCGACGGCGGTGTCGTCCTCGTCGCCCTCGGCGACCTCCTCCATCGCAGCAACGGCCGACGCGCCGCAGATGGAGAAGCCGGTCGCGATGAGCAAGGACCGGGGTCCGGACACCCCGAGGAGCCGGCCGAGCAGCCGGGTCCCGGTGAACGTGACCGCGACGGTCACCACCACGACCGCGAGACCCCCCAGGCCCAGGTCGACGAGCTGGGGCAGCGCCAGCTGCAGCCCCAGCAGGACCACGGCCACGCGCAGCAGCCGCCGGGACGCGAACCTCGTCCCGGCGTGCAGGGGCGCCCGGTGCAGGCCGAGGTTCACCGCCAGCGCACCCAGGACCACCGCCACCGTGGACGCGTTCAGCCCCGGGACCAGTGGCGCCACCGCGAACGCCACCGCCGTCGCGGCCGCGACGACCACCAGCCCGGGGACCAGCACCACGAGCGCACCCCACCGTGGCGCCGGGGCTCGTGTGCTCATGACACCTCGTCAGGTCCGGGGGCTGGTCCGTCGGTGTCGACGCGGGCGCGATGCGCCGCCGGGCGGCAGTCTGCACGCCCCGATGGACATGTCCCACATCCTCACGTCTCAGGGGCCGTGTCGGACCGCCCGGTGGGCCGGGCTCGGAGACCACGACGCAGGGCCCACCGAAGACGGCCCTCCGCGCGGCCGGGCGACCCGAGCGGGACAGCACGATCGGACTCGCCAAGGCCCGCTCAGCCGCCGGTTCCCAGGCACTCCTCAGGCACTGGCCTCACGCACGGACGCCACCGGTGGCCGTGGTCACAGCTGACCCAGCAGCACCAGCACCCCGACCCCGCTCACCTCGACGGCGACAGCACCGGCGACAGCACCGGCGACAGCACCGGCGCGGGGACCCCGTCCCGCGCCGCCCGCTCCGTCCGTGCCCACGACACCCACGCCAGCACCGGCACCAAGGCCCCGAGGACCAGGCACAGCACCGAGGCGCCTATCCGCAGCCCCGCCTCGCGGGGCACGCCGAGCGCCTCCAGGGCCACGCCGCCGACCGTGAGCGCCAGGGCCGTGCGCACCCATGCCAGGTACGTGCGCTCGTTCGCCATGCTGCACCGGGCGTCCGGCTCCTCGCCGTGGTCATAGACCCACGCGCGGATGCGTCGCGACGAAGACGGGCGTGCCACCCCGACACCGTAGGACCGTGCCCCCCGGACCTCCGGCTGCAGGAGATAGCGAGCCGCGCCGGACCGTGGCAGCGTCGACGCTCCACGGTGGAGGGCGACGCCCGGGAGGCGGTCGAGATGACACGGGTCGACAGGATCGCTGCGCCGTGGGGCAGCCGGACCCCATACGGCCCCGGCGAGCGCTGGCCCGTGAGGACCGACACGTTCCTCGCCGACGGGCTCGCCCCCGAGGACGTGGACCGCTGGGTGCAGTCGGCGACGATCCTGCACTCCAACGGCGACGGCCTCGACATCGCCGTCAAGGACGGCTCGATCGTCGGCGTGCGGGGCCGGGCGCAGGACCGGGTCAACCACGGCCGGCTCGGCCCCAAGGACCTTTACGGCTGGCAGGCCAACGCCTCACCGGAGCGACTGACCCGCCCCCTCGTGCGCCGCCGCGGCGAGCTGGTCGAGACGGACTGGGACACCGCGATGGACCTCGTCGTGCGGCGCAGCCAGGAGCTGCTGGAGGAGCAAGGACCCAGCGCGCTCGGCTTCTACACCACGGGTCAGCTGTTCCTCGAGGAGTACTACACGCTCGGGATGATGGCGCACGGCGGCATCGGCACCAACCACGTCGACGGCAACACCCGCCTGTGCACCGCGACGGCCGCCGCCGCGCTCAAGGAGTCGTTCGGCTGCGACGGGCAGCCCGGCTCGTACACCGACATCGACCACGCCGACGCGATCGCCCTGTACGGGCACAACATGGCCGAGACCCAGACCGTGCTGTGGACGCGCGTCCTCGACCGGCTGGCCGGGCCGCACCCGCCCCGCATCGTCTGCGTGGACCCCCGCCTCACCGAGGTGGCACGGCACGCGGACGTCCACCTGGCCCCCCGGCCCGGGACGAACGTCGCGCTCATGAACGGCCTGCTGAGCGAGATCCTGGCCAACGGCTGGGTCGACGAGGCGTACGTGGCCGCCCACGCCGTCGGGATCGACGAGCTCCGCGAGCAGCTCGCCCCGTGGTCGGCCGAGATGTCCGCGCGCATCTGCGACGTCCCGATCGAGGCGCTGCGCGAGGCTGCGCGGATCGTGGGGACCGCAGAGCGGCTGGTGTCCACCGTGCTGCAGGGGTTCTACCAGTCCAACCAGGCCACCGCCGCGGCCGTGCAGGTCAACAACGTCCACATCCTCCGCGGCCAGCTCGGCGCCCCCGGTCGCGGCATCCTGCAGATGAACGGCCAGCCCACGGCCCAGAACACCCGCGAGGCCGGCGCCGACGGCGACCTCGCCGGGTTCCGCAACTGGAGCAACGACGCACAGGTCGCCGACCTGGCGCGGGTCTGGAACATCGACCCGATGCAGATCCCGCACTACTCGCCACCCACCCACGTCATGCAGCAGCTGCGCTACATCGAGGACGGCTCGCTGCGCTTCTGGTGGGTCCAGGCGACCAACCCGCTGGTCTCGCTGCCGGAGCTGCAGCGGGTGCGGTCGATCCTCTCCCAGCAGCGGCTGTTCCTCGTCGTGCAGGACATCTTCCTCACCGAGACCGCCCAGATCGCCGACGTCGTGCTCCCCGCAGCCACGTGGGGCGAGAAGGAAGGGACGTTCACCAACGTGGACCGGACCGTGCACTACTCCGGCAAGGCGGTCGAGCCACCGGGCGAGGCGCGACCCGACCTCGACATCTTCCTGGACTACGCCCGCCGGATGGGCTTCCGCGACAAGGACGGCGACCCTCTCGTGCACTGGCACGACCCGCGCTCCGCCTTCGAGGCGTGGAAGGAGTGCAGCCGGGGCCGGCCGTGCGACTACAGCGGTCTGAGCTACGAGAAGCTCCAGGGCGGGTCGGGGGTCCAGTGGCCCTGCACCGACGACGCGCCCGAGGGCACGGAACGGATCTACGCCGACGGCGCCTTCTGGAGCAGCCCGGACTACTGCGAGAGCTACGGCCGGGACCTCGTGACGGGGGCACCTCTCAGCGAGACGGAGTACCGGGCGCTCAACCCGGATGGCAAGGCCGTCCTCAAGTACGCCCGTTACGTCCCGCCGCACGAGCTGCCGAGCGAGGAGTACCCGCTGCAGCTGACCACGGGGCGGACGCTGTACCACTTCCACACCCGCACCAAGACGGCCCGGGCGCCGCAGCTGCAGGCCGCCGCGCCCGAGGTCTGGGTCGAGATGTCCGAGCAGGACGCCGGTGCCCACGGCTTCCAGGAGGGGGACCTGCTTGAGGTGGCGTCGCCGCGCGCGGCCGTCCGGGCCCGGTTGCGCATCAGCGGCATCCGTCCGGGCGTGGTCTTCCTGCCCTTCCACTACGGCTACTGGGACACCCCCGCCGGCCACGAGCCGGACGGTGGCGCCCGCGCGGCGAACGAGCTGACGATCACCGAGTGGGACGCCTGCTCCAAGCAGCCGATCTTCAAGACCGCGGCGGCGCGGGTGACGCTGGTGCGCCGCGGTGACGGGACACCGTCGGCAGCGCCGACCACGACCGCGTCCCGCCCGAGCAGGGGCGGCGTCCCCGCCACCAGGGGCGGTGAGTCAGCCATGGCCGAGGAGGACGTCCGTGCCCACGCCGGAGGGCTGGCATGAAGATCGGGCTCGCGCTGCGAGAGCTCCACCGCTCCGAGGACGAGCTGGCGCACAAGCTGCTCCAGGTGTCCGACCGTCACAAGGTCGACCACGACGTCTTCTACCTGGGCCAGGAGCTCGCCCTGTGGTCCCAGCAGCACGTCCGCGCGCTCAGCGAGGCAGCCGCCCGCTACGACGTCCGCCTGGACCCCGAGCCACGGACGGAGAGCCGGGTCGCGGCCAGGGCCAGGGACGCGGTGAGCCAGGCGGTGGGCCGCGCCCCGCAGGCTGGCCTGCTGCTGCTGCTCGACATGCGCGAGGTCTACGTCCGCGCCAGCGGCGTCTCGGTCGACTGGGAGCTGGTCGCGCAGGTCGCCCAGGGGGTCAGGGACCACGACCTGCTGCAGCTGGCGAAGACCTGCCACCCGGAGACGCTGCGTCAGGTGCGCTGGGCCGACAGCAAGCTTAAGGAGTCCGCGACCCAGGTCCTCTGCTCGTGAGCGACCCCGCCGCCGCGGTCCTGCCCGGGGGGCAGCTCTCCACGAGGATCGTCCTCCGCCCGGTCGCGACCCCCTTGCCGCTGGGGTTCCTCGGGCTGTTCGTCGCCACGTCCGCGTTCGCCTGCCTCCAGCTCGGGTGGCTGCCACCCGAGCAGGGCCGGGGCGTCGCCGTCGCCGCCCTCGCCCTCACCGTCCCGCTGCAGCTGCTGGCGTCCGTCCTCGGGTTCCTCGCCCGGGACCCCGTCGCGGGCACCGGGATGGGGATCCTGGCCGGCACCTGGGCCGCCGTCGGGTACCTCACCTTGACCGCGCCGCCCGGGACATCCAGCGCCGGCCTCGGCGTCGTCCTCCTCCTCTCGGCCGCCAGCCTCCTGGTGCCGGCCGCTGCCGCGACGAGCAAGCTCGTCCCGGCAGCCGTCATCGCCCTGTCCGCGCTCCGCTTCGCCGTGACGGGCATCGCCGAGCTGACCGCCTCACGCACCTGGTACGACGTCGCAGGCACCGTCGGCCTGCTGCTGGGCCTGCTCGCGCTGTACGCCGCGACCGCCCTCGAGCTCGAGGACGTGCAGCACCGGACCGTGCTGCCCCTGCTGCGACGCGGCCCGGCCCAGCAGGCGCTCCAGGGAGACGGTGCGGACCAGACCGACCAGCTCCGCCACGAGGCGGGGGTCCGCAACCAGCTGTGACGAGCGCCCACCCGACCGACGACCCTGAGCCCCAGGAGCCGACGTGACCCACCGTCCTGACGTAATCTTCTTCGACGGTGCTGCCGAGGACCACGAGCCCGCCGGCCGACAGCACCGGCGGGTCGACACCGAGGCTCCGCCTCGAGCGTCAGGTAGAACCGCGCGGACACCCCGACCGGCCCGGATCAGCCCAGGTGGAGGGCGGCCGGCCACGTCAGCCGGAGGGGCCGCGCGAGGGCGAGCACCGCGGGGAGCCGTCGGCGTGGGATTCGAACCCACGAAACGTTGTGGTTAAACGTTCAACGGTTTCCAAGACCCTCCGCTCTTTCTTGTCAAGATGCTCGCCGTCCGCTGTACCGCCTCTGACCTGCAGGTTCGTCGCCGTTCTGGGTCGCGAGGGCACTGCTCAGGCACGAGCCAGCACCCACAGCCGACAACGGCCGTCTGCAGTCGGTGACCACCGGACACCGCCGTTCTCCGTGCAAGGACCGGGCCGACGGACGCCGGCTGCTGTGTCCGCGTGGGGGTGCTGCCGACGGCATGAATACGACACGGCGGCTGTACCGGCCGGCGCAATCACCATGCGCGGTCTGCTCGGAGACAACAGGCCCAGCTCCTGGGGCAGCCAGCCGCCCATACGTCCTGGGAGCGAAAGAGCCTCGGCGGGACCGTCGAGGCGCCGCGAGTGAGCCGTCAGAGCGATTCAACCAAGTCCATAACTGGAGTTGCACCAAAAATGCGGCGGTAAGGACCTTCGCTCACCTGCTTCAGGATGGCGACCTCGACGAGGCGGTCCACGGCAGATTTTGCGGTGGGGCCTGAAACGCCATATTTCTCCGCGACGAACGGCATGCTTATCATCGGCCAATCGATGAGGTCCTCGACGATCTGCACCACCACACCACTCCAGTGGCGACTATTAAGTGCGGCGCGGGATTCGGACAACCAGTCCATAAGCTGATCCACGACACTCACCGCGCGACGGGCCTGCTCACAGATCGCAAGACAGAAGAACTCGACCCACGGGTCCCACTCCCCCGTCTGACTGACTCGGAGCAGGTGGTCCTGATACTCCGTGCGGCGCTTCAGGAACCACGGGGACAAGGTGATTGCTGGCTCCTTGAGGTCACCTGACTGCAGCAGCTGCAGCGTCGCTACCAGCCGTCCGACTCTTCCGTTTCCATCTCCGAAGGGATGCAGGGACTCGAACTGGTAATGGGCGACCGCCGCCTTCAGCGGTCCCGGCAAGAAGCTGTCCGCATTGATCCAACGCGTCCATTGCTCCAGACCGGACGTGAGGCGATCGTCAGGCGGCGGGGGTATGTACCGTGCTTCTCGAACGGTACAGTCCCTCGGCCCGATCACGACCTGATGTCGGCGCACTTGTCCCGCGTCCTTGACGGGGACCCGCGAACCCTCCGCCAATATGCCCTGCAGGTCGCACAACATATTGACCGACAACGGGCGCTCGGTGACCCATTCGAAGGCGGCATTAGCCATCCGCTCATAGGCGCGAATCTCAAGGACCTCGGCTGAAGTCGGTCGCGTCTGCGGCAGCCGCGCCTCGAGGACCTCAGGCAGGGCCGCGTAGGTCCCCTCGAGCGCAGATGTGTCGAGCGCCTCCCTGATGAGAGCTGGCTGGATGAGCAGCCTCGGGTTGGGAAGGCTGGCGCAGGCCTGTCGTAGCTGGCCGAGTGCGCCAGTGGCCTGAGCGACCGCCGCCCAAGCCCGGGGCGACACCTCAGGCACCTGGGGCAGGGGGTTCGGGAGGTATGCGAAGTACTCGTACGTCCGCAGCCGTTCGTCAGTCCCGCTGATCGGGACGAGCTGTCCGACGGGGCTACTACGGAGTGCTTCAAGGTCCACAACGTTAGGTTACTGCCAACTGGACCTAATGTGTGGCCGCCAAGGTGTGCAGGGGCCTTAGATCACAGTTGTGTAACTTAGGACCTCGACGCCATGTCCCAATGTTGCGGGGCCAACGTTAGGTCGCTCCTACCGAGGCGCATGGCATCGGTCACAGCCTGGGGTCCACCGGCTCGGACTCCAGCGCGAGCACCGCAAACACGGCCTCGTGGACCCGCCACAGCGGCTCCCGGGCCACGGCGCGCTCGAGGGACTCGACGCCGAGGGCGTACTCGCGGGCGGCCATGGACCGCTTATGCCCGACCTGCCGATCGCGCAGGCGCTCGAGGTTGCCCGGCTCGGTGTAGTCGGGGCCGTAGATGATGCGCAAGTACTCCCGGCCGCGGACCTTGATGCCCGGCTGGGCCCAGCCGCGCCTGGCCTTGACGAGGTTGGCCAGCGGCTTGACGACCATGCCCTCACCGCCGGCTGCGGTCATGTCCTCCCACCAGGTCGTGCCCTCGACCAGCGACGCGGCGTCGTCGGTGTCGACGAGGAGCCGTCGGGTCGTGCGGACGAGCTCCGGGTCCGCCTCGACGAGGCGGTCGGCGATGCCCAGGTGCCAGAGGTGGTCGTGGTCGGCCCAGGTCCGTCCCTCGGTGGCGAGCAGCTGGAACGGGGCCAACTGGACGCCGGTCAGCCCGTCGGTCGGCCAGACGTAGCGCCGGTAGGCATCGGTGTAAGCGAGCGCGTTGGCCGCGCGCGAGCGGGTGCGCGCGAGCAGGTCGGCGACGTCGACGCCTGACGGCGCCTCGCCGTCGAGCGCGCGGGCGGCGACTCGCTCCAGGACGTCGACTGCGGCGGGGACCGCGGCGCGCGCGGCGGCGCCGACGGCGGCGTACTGGTCCCGCAGCAGCGCCTCAGCCTTCGCCGACCAGGGCAGCAGCTCCGCGTCCAGCAGGAGCCAGTCGGTGTCGAGCTCCTCCCACAGACCTGTCGCAGTCACGGCGGCACGCAGCCGGGCCAGGAGCTGCTCGGTGAGGCCGCGGTCGAAGAACGGTCGGCCGGTACGGGTGTGCACGGCGCCGCTCGCGCCGTCGGTGGCGCCGAACCGGGTGCGGGCGGTGTCGGCGTCGCGGCAGACGAGAACGACGGCGCGGGAGCCCATGTGCTTCTCCTCGCACAGCAGGCGGGTGACGCCCCCCTTGGCGTAGAAGTCGAACGCCGAGACGGGGTGCTCGAGCAGCTCCCCGTCCGGTGCGGTGGCGGTCGGGGCCATGGTCGGAGGCAGGTAGAGCAGCCACCGCGGTTCCATGGCGAAGCGGCTTATCACCTCCAGCGCGCCGGCGGCGTTGTCCTCACGAACCGTGACGCGCCCGGCGAGACGCGTCTCGACCCCTCGGGCGCCGAGGACGTCGGTGAGGGCGAGGTCGTCGTGGCCCCGGCTTTCGGTCGGTGCCGAGGAGGCGCCCGGGTCCTCTATGCCGGCGGGCGGGAACGGCTTGACCGGCTCGTACCAGATCTGCTGGGCGGGGACCTGGACGATCTCCTTCTCGGGGTAGCGCAGCGCGGTGAGGTGCCCACCGAAGACGGCGCCGGTGTCCAGGCACATGGTGCCGTTGACCCACTCCGGCTCTGGGGTGGGCGTGTGGCCGTAGAGGACGGTCGCGGCTCCGCGGTACTCCTGCGCCCACGGGTAGCGGACGGGCAGGCCGAACTCGTCGGTCTCGCCGGTGGTGTCGCCGTAGAGGGCGAAGCTGCGCACCCGGGCCGAGGCCCGACCGTGGTACTTCTCGACCAGGCCGGCGTGGGCGACGACCAGGCGCCCGGCGTCTAGAACCAGGTGGGACACGAGGCCGTGGCAGAACCGTTCGACCTCGGTGCGGAACTCCGGTGTCTCCGCAGCGAGCTGGACGAGGGTCTCCTCCAGGCCGTGGCTGACCTGCACGTCGCGGCCCTGCAGCGCCCGCACGAGCTTGGACTCGTGGTTGCCCGGGACGGCGAGCGCGTGTCCCGCGGCGACCATCCCCATCACCAGGCGCAGCACGCCCGGGGAGTCCGGACCCCGGTCGACCAGGTCGCCGACGAACACCGCCGTCCGCCCGTCCGGCGGCACCGCGTCTACCGGCCGATCCTGCTCGTCGCGCACAAGGGCGTAGCCAAGGTCTTCCAGGAGCTGCTCGAGCTCGGCCCGGCAGCCGTGGACGTCCCCGACCACGTCGAAGGGACCCGGCCGGTCCCGGAAGTCGTTGAGCAGCTTCTCCCGCACGACGACAGCGGCGGCGACCTCCTCCTCGCTCCGGAGCACGTGCACCGCGCGGAAGCCCTCCTTGCGCAGGGACCGCAGCGAGCGGCGCAGCTGGTCGCGCTGGCGCTTGACGACCCGGTCGCCGAAGTCGCGGTCAGGGCGGGCGGCGTTCCGGTCTAGGCACACCCGCTCCGGCAGGTCGAGCACGACGGCGACCGGGAGCACGTCGTGCTCGCGGGCCAGCGCGACGAGGCTGCGCCGGGCGTCGGGCTGGACGTTGGTGGCGTCGACCACGGTCAGCCGGCCGGCGTCCAGCCGCTTGCCGGCGATGTGGTGCAGCACCTCGAAAGCGGCCGTGGTGGCGGACTGGTCGTTCGGGTCGTCGGAGACGAGACCACGGCAGTAGTCGCTGGACAGCACCTCGAACGGGCCGAAGTGGGCGGCGGCGAACGTCGACTTGCCGGAGCCGCTGGCCCCGACGAGGCAGACCAGCGACAGCTCGGGGACGGTGAGGTCGCTCATGCCGCGACCTTCCGGAAGACCGCCATCTGGGTGGGCGGTCCCACCTCGGGGTCGTCGTCGCCCACGGGCCGGTAGTCGACCCGGTACCCGTGCCGCTCCGCCACCGCGTCGGCCCAGGCGCGGAACTCCGCGCGGGTCCACTCGAACCGGTGGTCCGGGTGTCGCACCGTCCCCGCCGCGAGAGTCTCGAAGCGCATGTTGTGCTCCACGTTGGGGGTCGTCACCACGACGGACGTCGGGCGCGCGTGGCCGAAGACGCTGCGCTCCAGGGCGGGCAGACGGTCCAGGTCGACGTGCTCGATGACCTCCATCAGCACGACCGCGTCGTGGCCCACCAGCCGGTCGTCGCGGTAGGTCACCGACGATTGCAGCAGCCGCAGCCTGGCCCGCTGCGAGTCGGGCATCCGGTCCAGGTGCAGCCGCCGCTCCGCGGTCTCGAGGGCTCTGTGCGACACGTCCACGCCGAGGACCGACGTGAAACTCGGGTCGGGCACCAGCTCGCGAAGCAGGAACCCCTCCCCGCACCCGAGGTCGACCACGCTCTTCGCGCCCTCGTCGCGCAGCGCCTGCAGGACCGCGGCCCGCCGCCGCACGGCCAAGGGCGCAGGACGGGCCTCCGCCTCGCCGTCGGCCTCGACGGTGTCCGCCCCTACGAGCTCGACGGGCGCGGCGTCGTCGAGCTCCGCAAGGCGGGCCACCGCGTCGGTTACGAGGCCGGGCTGATGCTTGAGGTACCGCCGGGTCACCAGCTCGCGTTCCGGGTGGCCCTCGAGCCAGCCGGCTCCCGCGCGCAGGAGCTTGTCGACCTCGTCGCCGGTCACCCAGTAGTGCTTGCCGTCGTCCAGCACTGGGATGAGGACGTACAGCTGGGTCAGGGCCGCCTCCACCGTCATGGTGCCGCTCAGGCGGAGGTCGACGTACGGGGAGGCACCCCAGGCCGGGACGGTCTCGTCCAGCGGCAGCGGGGCCGCCTCGACCTGCCACCCCAGCGGCTCGAACAGCCGCCTGACGAGCTCCGGCCCCCCGCGGCTCGGGAGCGCGGGCACGGACACCTCGAGCGGGACGGGCGTGCCGACCAGGTCCGGGCGCGCGTCGCACCGGCCTGCCATCGCTGTGCGAAACACCTTGCCCAGCGCCACCGCCAGCATCGAAGACGCCGCGTGTGGGCGGTCGTTCACGTACTGCTGCAGCGAGAACCCTTCACCTTGCCGGCCCCGACCACGCACCAAGGCGACCGGGTCGACCTCCAGCAGCAGCGCGACGGTGCTCCGCTCGGCCGACACCTCCGGCCACACCACGTGGGCCGTGCCCACGGCGACGTCGAAGGACTGCGCGCGGTCCGGGTGCTTGTGCAGCAAGAACCCGAGGTCGCTGGCCTTCGGCATCGTCGTGGTCAGGGTCAGCAGCACCGGGCCAGTCTGCCCGGCGCGCTTGCGAGCAAGGTGGCGGGAAGGTCTCCGTCCCCTCGCTGGCGCAGTGATGCAGTGCCTCCCTCCAGCTGGCGGCACCCCTGCAGAGGGCCTTGTGGCGGCAATCTCCGAGAGCACGCATAGGGCACTGGCTCGGAATCGCGTCGCCGCGGACCGGCACGACCACGCACGGTCGGTGACAGCCGGACACCAGGAGGCAGCAACTGCACGGTTGCTGAGACCGTGTCCATCTCGACCCCTGGAGCACCGACGTGCATCGCTGAAGGTCAGAGAATAAGCGCAGGTCAGGCCCGCATTTCCGTTTCAGGACCGTCCGCGGTACCGCCTCTGACCTCTGGCCCTCCACCTCTACCACCGGATCATCGACGCCTACGCATGAGCCGAATCAGTCCCGGCGAGGGACCCGCAATCGGAAGCAAGACGCCGAGCACGGGCGGCGATGATCCGGCACCGCCAGCGTCGTTCGGCGGAACGCCCAGCACCCCCGGCCTTTCGCTCGACTCAGCGTCGTCGTGATAGCGGGGCCCTCCCTTCCATGCCCCATCCGTGCCCCCGCAGCGAGACACCACAGCGTGCCGCAGGCCCTGGTCCGGGTACAGCCCGGGTGTGGCCGCTCCGAGCTCGGCGCGTGATGCCCGTAGTCCCGCTTAACGTGGACCTTATGGCGGGTACCGCGAGTTTCGCGGTACCGACCGTGCCCAGGTCGTCTAAGAACTGACAGGTCCCTCCAACCGGTCCGAACGTCGTCAATCATAGCTATTGTGACTGGCGTATTGAGGGGGCGCTGTTGCTGCCGGCCTGCAGAGATGAGCTTCACAGCAGGGACCGTGACGAGGCGGGCTAGAGGGGCATGATGGTGGCTCAAGAGACTCGGGGCTCGGCAAGATTTGGTCGGGTGCTCGGTGATATCGATGTTAATGACTTCGGGGACCCGGCGCAGGAGCTTGCTCTCTTCGCTGGCTGTGCGTCCTTCGCGGACGTGCGAGCTGTCTTGCGCGAGCAGGTGGAGATTGAGTCTTCCAAGATGCTCGCTCTTGTCTCGGAGGCGGACGCGTTCGATGTGATAGAGCTAATGCGTATGCGTGAGTTCCCACCGGTTCCTGACCCGCGAATGATCATGCCGGGCGGGTCTGCCTTAGCGGTGGAGCTGGTGGCTGCTGCGCTACTTTCCCGATCCAGCCGAAAGCCGAGCGATGTCCCGCGTGAGGAGACTCGTCCGCACGAGCAGATCGCGGAACTGCACACACGTGCTAAGCGACTCGCGCGATTGGCAACGTACAGGCAACAATATGAGGCTCGCCTCAGCGAGCACCCGCTGGCGCGTCTCGCATCGGAATACCAGGGTGCCGTTCTGAACATCCGGAACCTGCAATATGACCACATCCGAGATGAGCAGGAGCGTCGTCTCTTCAAGCATCCCGTGGTCGACGAGCTAATGAGTCAGCACCTGGGCTACGGCTATGACGACGTGGTCGGTGTTCGGGATGCCCTGAAGACCCTATCCGCACACCGAATGACGAGCCTCCGTGACGAGACCGGAGATATCGTGCTCGAGTATCAGGGGGTTTCGCCCGAGGAGATACCTGCAGGGGTGATCGCTCGGTTCCGAGATGCCATGATCAACCTCATGTTCCTGCCCGGAGAGCGGGCGACGATCGCCGCCAGAGAACTCGCCGAAATTGGACGCCTAAGTGAGAAGCAAGTACTCACCGTCTTGAGCTCCTACTCCCAGACCTTTGACAGCTCCATCTCTGCAGGCAGGAGGGTCTTCGACTTGCTGACGGCGACCAACCCGTTCCTCATCACCCCGCTGGTCGCAGACGGTGCAGGCGGCTTTGCGTCCACGGCCAACGATCCTGGGCTCGACTCACTGCGGCGCATCCTCGAGCGAGCGCTCACGCCACACCAGTCCGCTATGCGTCGATACGACAAGCGAGTCCGGCAGTCGGTTAGCGAGAGCCTGGCCATTGCGAGTCTCGAACGTGTCCTCGGGTGCCCTGCGCTGCATACCGGATTCTACTACTACGCACCCAAAAAGGGCCGGACCGAGACTGAGGTCAACGCTGAATGCATTGACGTGAACCTCGTGGCAGACCGTGTTGAAGGAGACGGTCTCTTCCTGGTGGACGATGTCGCGATTATCACCGAGGTCAAGGCAAAGTCCGTTGCCAGTCAGTCTCGCCGCGGTGACGTTCGCAGGCTTGAATCTGACCTCAGAGCGACGATAGGCGAGGCCAACGATCAAGCCATACGGCTGCAACGTCTAATCGAAGTAAACGGCGGTGTCTGGCTCACGTCAGACTCATGGCTAGACCTCTCTCAGATACGTGAGGTGCGCTCCACCATCATCTTGTTGGACGACGTGGGTCCGCTCGGTGTTGCCATTGGTGATCTTCAGGCCGCCGGACTGCTGGCGGAGCAGAGGCCCCCGTGGGTGGCGTCATTGCACGACCTGATGGTGATTGCCGAGATCTGCGATCGACCCAGTGAATTCCTCCTGTATCTACGGCGTCGAACCGACACCGAGGTCGCCACGTTTTACCGCAGTTCCGACGAGCTGGATCTTTTTATGCTCTTTCTCGGTGGGGGACTCTTCGTCGAAGATGATCCGGATGCCGTGCGTCGTCAACATCCATCCGTGCCGCCAACGAGGGCGCGCGACAGAAGGACTCGCGACGAGAGCGCAGTCGGCACACTGGTTGCCGATCACTGTCAACCGCTGAGCGAATGGTACTTGCGAGATCAGCTCCCCGAAACGGTATCGCAACCGTCGAAGCCAACATTCAACCTCGCACAGGAAATCGTCCCACTTGTGGATATGATTGCCGGCCTCGGTGAAACTGGCTGGTTACGGTGCACGACTGATCTACTCAGTCTCTCCGGTGAGACTCAGAAGCGACTCATGAAAAGCATTCGTGAGTGTCGCCGCAGGACCTCCGCGGACGGCAAATACCACGACATGCTCATGTCCTTCGCGGGGACTTTTGGGCATCCGGCGGTCTTCATAGGAGTAGCGCCGGAGACTGACGACAGCATCGCTCACCGCACCCAGCTGTCCCAGTACATTCGGGCGAAGAGTTACCAATTGCAGTCGGACCGCGCATACGGTCTGCTTCTCGACACCGGAGGCAGCCTCCTCGAGTTCATCTACTCGACTGACCCGCCGCTTTCCGATTCGAGACTTGACAGGTTGGTGATGGAGATGGGCCTCCAGCCTGTTGGGCAAACTGGCAGACCCACTCCGCCGTCCGCGCGGCGATCGACCAAAAGGTTGCGCGGGAAAGGCAAGCGCCTCTGAAGTCGGCAGGCTGGCGAAGCCGCGCTGTGCTGCTCCGGCCGCCTGGTGTGAAAGTAGCCCGCGTCGCCCCGGGGGGGGGTGAGGCATCGGACTTTTCTGCATCCCGCCACCTGAGAACCCGCATTGCGCTATGTGCGGGCGCCTGCACAGGCCCAGCACCAGTCGAACGTCTCCGCTGGGCCTCGTCGCAACGGGTCGACGCACCGTCCAGCCTGATGCAGATCCGCGCGTGCACTTTCGAGGTATGCCCGTCGCGATTAGGGTCTTGATATGTACTTGGCTGACTTCACCGGCATCGCCATAGCGTCTCGTGAGGCTGGAGGGGGGTTTGAAGCGTTCCGTAAGACTTCCCGAGTCGTCGGTCTCGGGTGGCCGGCTGACGTCGCTGAGCAATGGCTATACGATCACTCGGGCAATGAACTGTTTCTCCGAGATTACGGTGATGTCGAATTGTCGCGGGTGCGCTGGCAACTTGAAGCGCTACACGCCGCGGACATCGCCACCATGCCGACGGGGCCTTCGGAGCACGACGTGATCGACGAAATTGCGGCGGACTGGGATCACTGGATCCGTGTGCGCAACTTGGGCGTCCACCTTGGTGTCGCCCAGATGTGGGAGGTTCACGGCACTTGGAAGCGGTGGCCGGTGTTGCTCGACCGCAGGTTGCTCAGGTCCTCCGGCGCTGGACTCCAGGTCGTCGAGGGTCGGACTCGTGTTGCAATCCTCAGGGGCCGCCTCAAGCAGGGCGCCTTCGTTGCGGAACAGCACCTGGCATGGGTCGGACGCCCGACCTCGACATGAGGTTGAACAGCTTCGTTGCTCCAAAGACACACGGTGGCGGGGCCTGCTGCCTCGTGGGCCGACGCCCTTGATGCGCTCCTTACCTCAAACCGATCCTCCGTGCGACGGGCATCGCGTCATGCCGCTACTCCCCCAGTCGGGTCAGCCCCGTCGGGTTGCGGCTGGGGGCGCCTCCTCAGGCACCCCCTCATCCCGCTGCATCAGCCCCGGAGTTCTGAATGTCCGCCGCCGGCGGCACCGCTGCATCCATGGCAGTTGGAAGACGGGCCAGTTGACTGCGTGGTCGGCCCCGCCGCCGGTTGCCTTCCATCTTGATGGTCAGGTCGATCATGTCGCTGACGAGATCCAGCGCCTCGGGGGAGAGGTTCGCGGCGCGGAGCGCGATGGATCGCACGCCGGCGTCCCGCATGGCCGCGAGCATGGCGAGCTGTGCGTCGGTCTGCTCGGCGATCTCGTCGTCGGTGAAGTAGGCAACCTCGACGCCAAAGTACTTGGCCAAGGCCTGCACGTGGCGGAGCGTCGGGTTGGCCCGGATCCCCGAGCGAAGTTGATAGATGTAGCTGGGGCTGATCGTCGGCCCGCCCTGTCTGGCGATGGCCGTCGCTACCTCGCGGTAGGACGCCTCTTCACCGTGGGCGGGACGCACGGTCGCGAAGAGGTGGTTGAGCTTCGCGGCGAACGAGCGGTCGTCGCCGCTGTCGCTGCTCACGCTGGCGTCTCCCTCGCAGTCCGGTCGATGAAGGCTCGATGATGCCGCAAGCGGCAAGATCAAGACCTCGATCCGGCAACGTAGCGTGACGTCCGCTCGCGTTCACAAGGTGACGCCGAGCGACCTCAGGAACGGCTCTGGGTCGATGCGCTCTCCCGCCCTGACCACCTCGAGGTGGAGGTGGCAGCCGGTGCTGTCGCCGTTGCTGCCTACTCGACCGATGACCTGGCCACCGGTCAGGGTCGCACCGACGGTGGTCAAGACGTCCTCGTTCCACATGTGGGCGTAGCGGGTCAGGACCCCGCTCCCGTGGTCGATGACGACGAGGGTGCCGTAGCTGGCGGCTGGGCCGGCCTGGACGACGACGCCCGGCCCGGCGGCGTAGATCGGGGTGCCACAGGGCGAGCCGATGTCGGTGCCCCCGTGGAGCTTCCGTCGGCCCGTGATCGGGTGGATGCGGTACCCATAGCTGCTGGTCACCGGGCCGACGGCCGGCCTGATCCAGCCGTCGGTTGACAGGTCAGCCGGTGGTGCCGTGGTGCAGTCGCCGGCGGCACCAGGGACGGTCGTCGTGCCGGACAGTGCGGCGACCACCTCGAGCGCGGCGGGCCAGTACCGCTCGTAGTGATACGGGTCGGCGTTGCGCTGGGTCTTGTGCGCCGCGAGGGTCGGCGCCAGCGTCTCCCAGCCGTTGACGGCCAGAAGTGCCCGGTAGAAGTTCGTCGCCGACGTCGCGGGGTCCATCCGGTCGGCGTAGGACCCCCAGGCCCCGTTGTCGCGCTGCTGGAACACGCCCCGGCTGTCCGGGCCGACGCCGTCCCCGTAGTCGAGGACACGCAGCCCGGACTCACCCATGGCCGTCATTACCGCGATGACCTGAGCCCGGGCCGGGACACCCAGAGCACCCCCGGCGGTGACGATGGCGGCCGCGTTGGCCAGCTGCTCGGGGCCGTAGCCGGCGACCGGCTCGACCGGGAAGCCGCCTCCGTCCAGCACGAGCGGCGCGCCGCACGCCGCCCCGGCAGGCGGTGGTTGCAGCGCGACCCCTGTGACGCAGCCACCGAACAGCAGGGTCGCTGCGGCGATGCCCCCGATGAGCGCTCTCACGGGGTGACCGTCGGCTCAGGCAGCCAGAACCGTTCCACCAGCCAACGGTCGCCCCCGGCAGAACGAGAGAGCAGGACTCCGTAGTCGCCGGCGTCGGTAGGGATGACGACGTCGGCGAGGTACGCGCTGCCCGCACCGTCGGTGACCGTCGGAGGCCCGGTCAACGTGCGTCCGGGGACGTTCGCCGGGTCGGTGCCGGCGTAGGCCTGCTGCGCGGTGGGGGAGAGCAGGCGAGCGAGCTCGCTCCACCACGCTTCCTGGTCGCGACCGCTGATGTAGGCCGCCACGGCCACCCGCGCCGCGTCGCTGGCCGCCGCCTGATCGGTGGGGCCCCAGGACGGCGCGGCGCCAATGGTCGGCTCGGGCAGCTCGTCCTGCGGCACCAGCGCGGGCGCGGTGCCAGGGCTCCTGGGGCTGCTGAGCAGCGCGATCGCCGACTGCTTGTCCGTGCTGGGTAAAGGGACTGTTGCCGGTGCTGTGCTGCACCCCGCAGCAAGCAGCAGACACGCGCTGACCCCGACACCGATGGTCAGGAGCGGCCTCCGCCTCATGGCGCGGACCTCACCTGGTTGTGACGTGCCTCGAGGTGGTCGCAGACCTCGTCGCGCAGGATCACCCAGGACGCACCGACCTTGTACGCCGGTATCTGCCCGTCCCGTAGCCAGCGATAGATCGTCTGCGGCGGCACCGCGAGCACCTGGCTGACCTGCTCGACCGTGAGCCGTGTCGGGAGCCCCGAGAGCAGACGTCGGATCTCAGTCACAGGACGGCCTCTCTGCCGGTTCGAGGGGATGAGCCGTGCACCCAGGTCATGCTATCTAACACAGCAGTGCACATCTGTGTACTCTGGACATAGCCCGTTCGGGCACTTCATCCGGATCGAAAGGCGCGTCTCATGACCGGTCTCGCGAACGTCCTGCTGCCGATGGTCCCCGTCCCGACGCCCGGCGCCCCGCCCGGTTCAGCCCAGTTCCTCACGATCCTCAACTGGGTGTCGTGGGTCGCCCTGGCGGTCTGCGTCGCGGGCGTGATCTTCGCCGGGCTGGCGATGATCATCTCCAGCCGGCGCGGTGAGGGCGGCGAGCACATGGGGAAGCTCGGAACGGTGTTGGCAGGCTGCGTCATCGTCGGCGCTGCATCGGGCTTCGTCGGCGCCCTGGTCTGAGGACCGGGGGACAGGCTGATGAAGGGGACCATCACCATGAGCGCACCCGAGCAGTCCACCGGCCACAGCGAGCGGGACCAGGCGGCTGCGGCGACGAGGCAGGGGCGCCGCGGCCTCGTCCTGGCAGGCGTGTTCCTGATGGTGGTCCTCGCGGTCGGGCTCTTCCTGGCCGTCGCGCCGTCCCGCGACCCAGAGCCGATCGCCGGCGACAATCCCTCGGCCGCGCCGGTCACCTCGGCTGCTCCCAGTCAGGCGACGGCGCCTTCGGGGTGCGAGCTGCCCGCGGGCGACCGGACAGTCCCGGTGACCCCGCCGTCGGACACGGAGTGGGAGCTCGTCGGTCGCGTCGTCGCGCCGACCGCACCCGAGGTCTACGGCCCGGGTGTCACCGACCCCGTGCGCTCCTGCTTCGCGCGCACGCCGACCGGCGCCCTGTACGCCGCTGTGAACGCCTTGGCAACGACCACGCTGCCCGACGCTCCCCGCCTGCTCGCCGAGGACTTGGGCGCCGAGGGCCCGGGCCGCGACGCTGCCCTGGAGCAGCTACCGGCCGACGGCTCCGTTGTGCCCGCAGACGACACTGCAGCCCAGGTCCAGCTCGCCGGGTTCCAGTTCCTCTCCTACACGGAAGACGAGACCGTGATCGATCTAGCTGTCCTGGGAGTGAGTGATGGGCAGACCGTCACGGCACACACCGCCTTCACGCTGCGCTGGGAGCGTGGTGACTGGCGCGTGGTCCACAACTCCAACGGTGCGCCCTTCTCGCCGATCCAGGCGATCCCGGGCCTGGCCGGGTACGTGCCATGGAGCGGAACATGACGGCCCCCGCGGCAACAGCGGCCGAGTGCGCCGTCTGGCAGCTCACCTGCAACCTGGCTGAGGTCGCCAACGGTGTCGTCGGTGACGCGCTCGGCGCGCTGGCCAAGGCAGTGGGGGACGCGGTCGGGTCCGTCCTGACGAACCTGGCCACCGTGTGGGTGGACGTCGGCACGCCGAACCTGACGACGTCGGGCAACAACCCCTCGGACGCGGTGGCTTTCCTGCAGGACTCGCTGTGGTGGTACATGGCCGCCGCCGCGGTGCTGTCGGTGATGGTCGGCGGCGCACGGATGGCGTGGACGATGCGCGCCGAGCCCGGCAAGGACGTCCTGCGGTCGCTGATGACCCTGACTGCCGTGTCCGGCGCAGGGCTGGCGGTCGTGGCACTGGCCGTGGAGGCCGCCGACCGCTTCGCCGAGTGGATCATCGACCGCTCCACGGTCGGGACGAACTTCGGGGAAAACCTCGGTGCGCTCATCCTCGCGCCGCTGCTGACGCAGCCACCCGGGCAAGGGACGACGCAACCGGTGCTGATCGTCATCCTTTTGGGGCTCGTCGCCCTGATCTCCTCGTTCGTGCAGATCGTGCTGATGATCGTGCGCTCGGGGATGCTGGTGATCCTGGCCGGGATCTTCCCGCTGGCGGCGTCGTTCACCACGACCGAGACCGGGCGGACCTGGTTCCGCCGCTGCTGCGCCTGGCTGATCGCGTTCATCCTCTACAAGCCGGCCGCGGCCATCGTCTACGCGACAGCGTTCCGGCTGGCCGGGGCGGACCTGTTTTCCGGAAGCGACGGCAGCGGTGTCCTCGACGTCCTGGTCGGCGTGACGATGATGGTGCTGGCGATCCTTGCTCTGCCCGCGCTGATGCGCTTCGTCACCCCCGCCGTGGCGGTCATGTCCGGCTCCGGGGGTGGCGGCGCGGGCATGGCTGCCGCCGCGGCGATCCCGACGGGTGCGGCGTTCGCGCGGTCCGGGCGAGACGGCCCCTCAGGCACCAGGGGCGGCCAGGGTCCCTCTGGCGCTCCGACTTCCGGTGGCGGGCCGAGCAGCACGACAGGTGGGACCGGGGCGGCGCAGGTGCCCGCTCAGAGCGGCAGCACCGGTGCCTCGGCTGCAGCGGGTGCCGGGACCGCAGGTGCCGGGCGCGCCGCGACTGCCGCGACCGGCGTCGGTGCCGCTGTGGCCGCAGGCGCGGTGGCGACGCAGGTCGCACAGAAGGCCGCCACGGGCGCGGCCACTCGAAGCACGGGGGAGGGGTCCTGATGAGCATGGTCGAGCAGAGCTTCCAGACGTACGAGCAGCAGGCTCGACGTCAGCGGACCTACGGCAACTGGCGCAAGCCGACCACGCCCGGCCTGCTGGGCATGGGCTCCCTCGGCACCACGATCCTGTTCGTCGGCCTGGTCTCGCTCATCGTCGCCTGGTTCGTCGGCGGCTACCGGGCCGCGATCCCCACGGTGCTCGGCTTCGGTGTCGTGCTGGGGCTGTTGGCCTTCAAGGATCGGCACCAGAGCACCACGGCGGAGCGGGCGGGCAAGTGGCTCACCTGGGCTCTCGCGCGCCGGCGGGGGCTGCACCTGTACCGCTCGGGCCCGGTGTCGCACGTGCCATGGGGGACCCACCAGCTGCCGGGCCTGCTCGCGGCGTCGGAGCTGAGCGAGTGGACCGACTCGTGGGGCCGCCCCTTCGCCCTGCTGCGGGTGCCCTCGACCGGGCACTACTCCGTCATCTTCGCCACCGAGCCGGACGGGGCGTCGCTGGTTGACCCCGAGCAGGTCGACCAGTGGGTCGCTCAGTGGGGCGCCTGGCTGGCGTCGCTGTCGTCCGAGCCCGGCCTCGTGGGGGCCTCGGTCACGGTGGAGACCGCGCCTGACTCCGGGGCCCGGCTCAAGCAGGAGGTCGAGCTGCAGGTACACCCCGATGCGCCGGCCGTCGCCCTGGCCATGCTGGCGGAGGTGGTGGCCCGCTACCCGGAGGGCTCGGCCACGATCCGGGCGTGGGTGTCGCTGACGTTCAGCGCCGCGACCCGCCCCGGCGCCCGACGTCGGTCGGCGGCCGAGGTCGGCCGTGACCTCGCGTCCCGGCTGACGACCCTGTCGCAGGGGCTGATGGCTACCGGCGCCGGTGGCGCGCGTCCGGTCGCGGCGCAGGAGCTGTGCGAGTTCGTCCGCGTCGCCTACGACCCGGCCGTGGCGCTCACCCTGGACGAGGCCCGCCAGCAGGGCCAGGTGCCCGAGCTGCGCTGGAGCGACGTCGGGCCGGTCGCAGCGGAGTCCGGCTGGTCCACCTACCGCCACGACAGCGCGGTCTCCACGACGTGGGGCATGACGGCACCCCCGCGGGGCGAGGTGTTCAGCTCCGTCCTGCACGGCCTGCTCAACCCCCACGCCGACATCGACCGCAAGCGCGTCACCATGCTGTTCCGACCGCTCGACCCGGCACGGGCGGCGCGGGTCGTCGACCTGGACAAGCGGGCCGCGGACTTCCGCGCCACCGTCAGCGACCGCCCCACCGCTCGAGCCATGAACGAGCAGCGCGCCGCCGCCGCCACCGCGGCCGAGGAGGCCCTGGGTGCGGGGCTGCTGGACTTCGCCGTGATGGTCACGGCCACCGTGGCCAGCGAGGACCGGCTGCCCGACGCCGTCTCCGCGATCGACATGCTCGCCGCCTCCTCCCGGCTGCAGCTGCGTCCCATGTACGGCTCCCAGGACGTCGCCTTCACCGGCACCCTCCCGCTCGGCCTCATGCTCCCCTCGCACTCCGCCCTCCCGTCGTCGATCCGCGGCGCGCTGTGAACCGCCGCGCTGCCACCTCCAGCCAGACCCCCGCCCACGACTCCAGCCAGAACCTCGGCGGAGACCACGGGACGAAGCCCCGGAGGCGGCCCATGGGTCGCCGGCCCGGTCCTCGTGGTTGGAACGGACGCGGCGTCGGCCGGGCAGGGATGGTCGACCCGGCGCCAGAGTTCCGCGGCACCACCGTGCAGGTGTGCGGGCTCTACCCGTTCGCGGCCGGCACGGGCTCACCCATCGTGGGGGTGCCGCTGGGGCAGAACCTCATCAGCGGCGCCACCGTGGGATGCGACCCGATCTCTTGGTTCCGCCGCGCCAACCTCATCGCGAACCCCTCGGCGTTCGTGCTGGGCCTGCCCGGGCTCGGCAAGTCCACCGTCGTCCGGCGGATGGCCCTCGGCCTCGCCGGATACGGCGTGCACCCCTTCATCCTCGGAGACCTCAAGCCGGACTACCTGGACCTGGTCACCGCCATGGGCGGCGACGTCCTGCCGCTGGGCCGAGGTCGCGGGCACCTCAACGTCCTCGACCCCGGCGAGTCCACCGCGGCCGCCCGACGGCTCACCGGCAAGGCCCGCGACGAGGTCCTCGCCGACGCCCACGGCCGCCGCCTCACCATCGTCAGCGCCCTGCTCACCATCGCCCGCGCCGCGCCGCCCACCGACCGGGAGGAAGCCATCCTCGACCGGGCCCTGCGCGTGCTGGACGAACGGCACGACCGTGGTGTCACGAGCAGCGGCCAGGTCAAGGTGCCGGTGCTGGGCGACCTCGTCGCCGTCATCCGGTCCGCACCGGAGGACGTCCGCCAGGTCGCCCTCGACCGCGGCGACATCGACCGCTACCGCACCATCACCGAGGGCCTCGAGGCGTCCCTGGTCGCCCTCGTGGAGGGCGGCCGTTTCGGGCGGGTGTTCTCCGAGCAGACCACCACCCCGATGCGACGCGACCGTCCCGTCGTGTTCGACGTGTCCGCGGTCGGGGACGGGGAGACCGACCTGCAGGCCGCGATCCTCCTCGCGTGCTGGTCGACCGGCTTCGGGACCATCAACGTGGCCAACGCCCTGGCCGAGGCAGGGCTGGAGCCTCGGCGGCACTACTTCGTCGTCCTCGACGAGCTGTGGCGGGCCCTCCGCGCGGGCCGCGGCATCGTCGACCGGGTCGACGCCCTCACACGCCTCAATCGCCAGCGAGGCGTGGGCATGGCCATGGTCTCCCACACCATGAGCGACCTGCTCGCCCTGCCGACCGAGGAAGACCGGATGAAGGCGCGCGGGTTCGTCGAGCGCGCCGGCATGGTCATCTGCGGCGGCCTGCCCGCCGCAGAGATCCCCATGCTGACCTCGGCGGTCGGCATGTCCCGCGCCGAGCGGAACCTGGTCACCAGCTGGACCACCCCCCCGGCATGGGACTCCACCCTCGGCGACGCCGGCGCCCCTCCCGGACAGGGCAAGTTCCTCATCAAGGTGGGCGGTCGCCCCGGCATCCCCGTCCAGGTCGCCCTGACCTCCGTGGAGGGAGGCCTCAACGACACCAACAAGAAGTGGCGCGACGTCCCCGCCACCGACGTCGTCGACGTCGACAGCACCGGCAACGTCAGCCTGCAGACCGGGACACCCCCCGACCTGACCGTCGACCTCACCGAGACCGGCGGGCCGGACGAGGACGACGCCGCGTCGACCGCGTCGACCGCGGCCGAGCCGGTCCGCTCGGGCCCGTGAGCGCGTCGACGAAGCGGTCCTCGACCGCTAGCTCCGGCGACGTGGTGCTGGTGTGGGCGGGGGTGGGCACCGCAGCCCTGGTGACCGGGGTGGTGGCCGGGTCTGCGCACCTGGGGCACCGGCTCGACGGGACCGGCACGGTCCTGCCGCGCAACCCGTTCGCGCTGCTGTTCGGCGTCGTCGGCGGCACCGTCCCGTGGCCGCAGTCGGCCACCCACGTCGCAGCAGCCCTAACGGCACTAATAGTGGTGCTGGGAGTCCTAGGGAGCGTGCTGTGGTGGAAGCACCGCCACCACACGGTCGGAGTCGACCGGGCTGCCCCGCACCTGGCCCGCGGCTCCTCGCTGCGCCCGATGTCCCGCCAGGGCGCCACCGCCACCGCGACGCGGCTCGGGGTGCCGACGCCGAAGGGCGCCAGCCCGGGACTGCCGATCGGCACCTCCTTGGCAGGGCAGCCGCTGTTCTCCTCCTGGGAGGACAACGCCGTCGACATCTGGGGACCCCGCACCGGCAAGACCACCGCCCGCGCCATCCCCGCCGTCCTCGCCGCGCCCGGCGCGGTCCTGGCCACCTCCAACAAGCGGGACCTGGTCGACGCCACCCGCGGCCCCCGCGCCGACGCCGGACCGGTGTGGGTGTTCGACCCCCAGGGCATCGTCGACGAGCCCACGACCGGCCCCGGCGCCTGGTGGTGGAACCCCCTCACCTACGTCACAGACGAGGTCAAGGCCTCGATCCTGGCCGACCTCATCGCCTCCGCCTCACGAGAGCCCGGTGCGCGCACCGACGCGTTCTTCGACTCCGCCGCCCGCGAGCTCCTGGCCGGGCTGCTGCTCGCCGCCGCCGTGGACTCCCGCCCGCTGACGCAGGTGTACCTGTGGCTCACCGACCCCTCCGAGGACGAACCGGTCGACCTGCTCAAGGCCGCGGGCTACCCGCTGCCCGCGGCCGCCGTCGCCGGCGTCGTCAACGCCCCCGAGAAGCAGCGCGGCGGGGTCTACGGCACCGCGCAGCAGCTCGTCTCCTTCATGACCAACCGCGAGGCCATGCGCTGGGTCACCCGCGGCAGCACCACCCCCGGCAACGCCTTCGGTGGGGCAGCGGTGGGCGCCCGGACCGAGTTCTCGCCGGCGGCGTTCGTCCGTGACGGCGGCACCCTGTACTCCCTGTCCAAGGAGGGCCGCGGGTCCGCCGGCCCGCTGGTGACCGCGCTGACGGTCGCGGTCACCGAGGCAGCGGAGCAGCTGGCCAAGCAGTCGCCCGGCGGGCGGTTGCCGGTGCCGATGGTGGCGGTGCTCGACGAGGCAGCGAACGTGTGCCGGTGGCGGGAGCTGCCCAACCTCTACAGCCACTACGGCTCACGCGGCATCGTGATGATGACGATCCTGCAGTCCTGGTCCCAGGGCGTCGAGGTATGGGGCCGCGACGGCATGCGCAAGCTCTGGTCCGCGGCCAACGTCAGGGTCTACGGGGGCGGCGTCTCCGAGGTCGACTTCCTCTCCGAGCTCTCCCAGCTCGTCGGGGACTACGACCTGCGCCAGCTGTCCACCTCCTACGGTGGCAAGGGCGGCCGCTCCACCAGCCGCTCCACCCGCCGCGAACGGGTCCTCGAGGTCTCCGAGCTGGGCTCCCTGCCCCGCGGCCGCGCGCTCCTCATCGCCTCCGGCGTCCCGCCCACCCTCGTCAAGACCGCCCCCTGGATGACCGGACCCCGCGCGGGGGAGGTACGCGCCTCGATCGCCGCCCATGACCCGACTGCTGCTCAACCCGCGGTCCACCGGATCGCCGAGACGGTCAGGGAACCGATCCCGCCCACGGTCAGCGGAGCCGACCCGGTGCTGCCGGCCCCAGTCACGACGGTCGACTCGTGACGGTCCACCCGGGCGTGGACCAGGTGGTCGACGACGTCGTCGACGCACTGATCGACGAGCTCCCCAAGGACGAGTGGGCGGAGAATGCCCCCCCGAGCGACGAGGACCACGCCGGCGTCGGCGAGGCCGACGGGGCGCCTCCGCTGTACTTCCCGAACGTGGAGGTCTTCGTCCGCGAGCTCCTGGCCCCCACCTACCGGCGCAGCATCGACGGTCGGCACCGCACCTGGTGCCCGCAGTGGTGGCGTCACGCCGAGGGGATCACGCGCCTGGAGGCGCTGTGGCGGGCCTGGGAACACCTCCGCCTCGACCCCGCCCTCGGCATCAGCATCTGGCTACGCGACCACGCCGACCCCCACATGGCCGCCCTGCTCAACCCCGACGGGCCATTCAAGGGCTGCAGCCCCGACAGAGGGCACGGCGCACGGCTGGACCCGCTCCCGTGCGACGACGTTCCTGCGGGACTCTTCTGAGCCGGGCGCCGTGCCCGCCCCCGGGCTCTGTCCCCGGGGGCGGGAGGCGTCCGAGCTCAGCCGCTGAGCTCCGCGACCTTGCCCACCAGAGTGGCCGTCCGGTGGTCGACGAAGAGCAGGTACAGCGCCGCGTAGAGCCCGACGGTGACGACGTCGGGGATCTGGCAGCGGTGGCGGTCCTTGGGGCGGTGGTGCTTGGGCATGGCGTGCTCCAGGTGCATCAGGGTGGATGTGGCTCGTTCCACGCCGTCACCCGGGTTGCCTTCGGGCAACTTGCCCTTGGGCTTCCCCACCGCACTAGGTACAGTCGTCAACCGCAGCCAGCTGCTGCTAACGGATGACGGGTTCCGACGTTGTCCTGCACACCCTCGGGTGCGCGATGCGGTCCGGCCCTTCGCGGGGGCCGGGCCGCCTCCCCCCGGTGGACTCTTTCCAGGGTTCGGTGGCTTGCTCAGTGTCCGAGCGGAACATCTTGTTCTCGGACTACCCAGACTGTATCGACCGTGGCGGACGCACGGACTGGGCCAGGACGCTGTAGAGGCCCCCGGAGGGCCTTCCGGCGGTCTCCACCCGGGACGCTGTGCCCCTCCAGACGCCAGATCGTCGGCTCGGATGAGCAGCGGTCAGCGCTCCCACCGGCGCTGCCGACTCCACGGTCTCGAAGGTGATGTCCTAGTCGACGGGGCCGCCGAGTACGTCGTCGACCTGCTCCTGGCCGATCTTCATCCCGGGCCAGAGCGCGATCGGCAGCGTCGCCTTGTCGGACAGCGGGAACGTGACGTGGCCGGAGAAGCCGGGGTCGATGAACCCCGCCGTCGAGTGCGGGAGCAGGCCGAGCCGGCCGAGGCTCGACTTGCCCTCCAGCCGCGCGGCCGGGCCGGGGCCGAACGTGACCTGCTCGTACGTGCTGCCGAGGACGAACTCGCCCGGGTGCAGCACGAAGGACTCCCCGCTCGGCACCCCTAACGAGCCGGGTGACGTCGGGCTGCTTGACCGCCGCGTCCATGAGGCCGTACCGGTGGTTGTCGAAGAGCCGGAACTAGTGGAGTTGACAAATCTGACGTCGGCGAGCCCTCCGAGGTTGACCAGTCGACCGCACAGCGTCCGCCCGTGGCGAGTGCAGCCGACCCTTGCCGCGGACGTCATGGGCGCACACCCAGGAATGCTCAGCCCGGGCCAGTCCGAGCGGCAGAGCGTCGCCGCGCGGTCTGTCGCGGCAAGATGCCGGTCGCGTCGGCGCTTCGCGGTGGGTTGACCGGCTTCTGAGTCCGCCGAGCACGTCGTTGACGACGAGCAGGTAGGAGGTGCCCGGCCGAGGGGCGCCGGGAATCCCGCGAGACCGCCTCCGGACACTGGTTCGCCTCAGCGTTCCAGGCGCACCTCAGCGGCGGGAGCCGGGCGCTGGACCACGTGGCCACCCCGGGTGGCCGTCAGCGCGGTGGCGGCTGCGGGTGGGGTTGCCTGGTGGGTGTCTGCGACGACGCGGGCCTCGGCGACCTCCGGGTCGGCCTGCTGCGCCACCCGGTGGCCGAGGTCGACCCGTCGCTGCAGGCTGTCCCAGCCGTCGACGGCCGCCGCCGGCTGTGCTGCGGTCGACGCCGCCCTGCTCCGGTCGTCGGTGGCGAGGAGGATCGCTGCTTCTGCTTGCTGGGCCGCCTCCTGCCCGCGGCGGGGTGCGGCTGGGCCGTGCTCGTCGAGCAGGGTCTGCACCGACCGAGGGTCCGCCGCCGTGATGGTGTCGATGTCGACGTCGAACCGCTTCTGGACCTGCTGCCGGATGACGGTCACCGCGGCGGCGGCCTCGGGGTCGACCTGCTGCCAGGTGGCTGCGGTCTGCCAGGCCCGTGCGATGTCAGAGGTGCGGGCCTTGTCCCACCAGTCGTCCTGCCGCACGGGGGCCAGCTGCGCGCGCGCTGCTGAGCGCTCCGCGTCGAGCCGGGCCTGCAGCTGCCGCGCCTCGTTCTCACTGACACCCCGCGCCGCACGCGCCGACTGCTCCTGCTCACGCGCGGCAATCTCAGCCAGCCTTCCCGCGGCGGTCAACGCAACCCGCAGCGTCCCGTCCAGCACGTCGTCCATACCGTCGCTCTGCTCAACCATGACCGTTCCCCCTCCTCGTCACCTCGGGGGCTCCGGTCGGGGCACCCGTCCTGCTAGTCGTGTTCCGACGGTTGGTGCTCCGGCGGTTGCGGGCTCTACCGCTCGACGTCATCGCCTGTGGTCCTCGCCGCAGTGCCGTGCTCCACACGGCCGGGGCGCAGCGACCGCGGTACCGGTGAACCGGCCGCCCGCACTGGCGCCGTCTCCACGGGGACCTGCCCGGTGCGCGCCAACCGGACAGCCTCGTGCTCGGCCCGCTCCCCCGCACCCGCCTGCATGTGACCTGCGGCCACCAGGGCCGGCAGGGAGCCCTCGACCAGGCGCAGCTGCGTGCGGACCGCGGCCGCGATCTCACCCGCGCGCCGGGCCTCCCCGGCCGCCTGGTGGACGTCATGGATGGCCTTGGCCACGTTCGCCAGCTGCCGCAGCAGCACCGCCTGAGCCACCGTGCCCTGACCGCCGTGAGCGATCGACGCCAACAGCAGCGCCGCACCCTTCACCGACGACGACGCAGCGGCCACCGGCGCCCCGCCCGTGTCGCTGGTCCGCGTCTCGAACGCGCGCAGCTGTGCCGAGCGGGCCAGCGCATCCGCGGTCGCCGCGAGCGGGCCCGGGACCGGCTCCACCCGCACCGACCACGCCGCGAACGCGCCCGCGGTCTCGTGCGCCACGTGCGCCCAGGTCGCCCGGTCCGTCACCGGGACCAGGCGCAGCCGCTCCCGCAGCGCCGCGACCTCACGGCCGTACTGCTGCCACAGCTCCGGCGCCGGTTCCACCGTCTCCCGGCCCGGCCGCACCGGCCGCGCGCCCCGCCTGCCGGCGTTCCACTCCGCCACCGCGTCGCCCGCACCCGTCGGGGTGTCAGGCCAACCCTGCCGCAGCCGCGGCAGCGTCAGGTCCCGGTCGAGGTGCCCGCCGCCGTACCAGACGGGCCGCTGCCCGACCGTGTTTGCCGGCAGGCGCAGCGCGACCGAGTAACCCGCCACGACGTCGTCCCGGCCGGCCACGTACCGCGGCCGGACCAGCAGCCCACCACGGCGCAGCCGGCGCACGAACTCCGCCTCGTCCGCGGCCGCCGTCGCGCACCCCCGGACCATCCGCGCCAGCGCCGGCCGTGCCGCCTCGACGTCACCGCGCCTCGCAGCGGTCGCGACCTCCGCCGGCTTCACCCCCCTGCTGCCGCGCCCCGCAGCACGCGACTCCAGGACCTCCAGCCCGTGCTTCCGCTCGAGCTCGCCGGCGACGCGCTGCGCGCGGGGCCGGTCGTTCCACACCGACGCCTTCGTGCCGTCCTCCCGGACCAACGACACCGCGATGTGGACGTGGTCGTTGCCGTTGGTCGACACCCCGTGCCGCACCGCCACCCACCGGCACCCCGCCCGACCCACCAACTCGCCGTGCCCGTCGGGACCGGCGACGTAGCGGGTGTCGTCGGAGAACCCCATGCCGTCGACGAGGTCGTGCGCGATGGCCGCCCACTTCTCATCGCTCAGCTGGCCTTCCTCCGCGCGCAGGCTGAGCGAGCAGTGCCACACCGACCCACCCGCGACCTCCACCCCGAACAGCCGGCGCGGGTGGTCGAGCTCCGCCGCGATCGCCAGCGCCGTCGACCGGCCCAGAACCGCGTCGTCGTGCCACGCCATCACCGCCGGGTCACCGGCGACCAGGTGCGGCTCGGTGTGCTCGTTCGCCCGACCCGGGCCCTGCAGATAGGCCAGCAGACCACCCATCCGCTCCCCACGGGTGATGTTCGGCATCACGGGCGGGCCAGCGCATCCGCAGCTGCGTCGATGCGCGGCACCAGCCGCCGCACCGCCCGCAACGTCATCGCCGCCTCCTCCGGGAACTCCTCCCCCGAGTTGGCGTGCCGCGCCAGCTGGTTGACGTTGTTCGACACCGCCGCCAGCAGCCGGCGCACCGCCAGCAACTCCGCGATCACCGCACGCCGCTCCGTCGACGACTTCCCCGACCTGCTCGTGGCCGCCTCGACGAGCAGCCGCGGCACCGACACGCCCTGGGCAAGGGCCAGCTGCAGCAGGACCGCCTCCTCCTCCGGGGTCACCTTCACCCGGTGCGAGTGCTGCCGACCCCCCGGCTGGTTCGCGCGTCGACGACGGAACCTTGACGTCGACGCGCCCCTCGGCGTCTCGCTCATCGCTCGTCCTCCTCGGCCCAGCGCAGCGCCCCCCGTTTACGGGGGTGCACACCAAGTGTGCGGACGCCACGCCCCGACGTCCACCCTCGGGGCCCGGTTAGGGCACCTAACCGTATAGCTTGCTCCGCTCCGAAGTGGATGGACGTACCCACCCCCACCTGCGAATCTCCCTACACAGTCCACACGTTGGCCGTGCGCCACTGGCGTCTGGAGACCCGCCTATCTACTGTGCACTGATGACAACGATTCCGGCCGACGCCAATCGCATCGAGGCCGCCGCGCGTGCCCTTCTCGACGAGAAGGTCGCCGCCGTCCGCGTCCTCGCCGCCGCACGGCAGGCACGCGAGGACCAGCGCGCTGCCCTGGCCGAGGCCGAGCGCAACGACACCGCCGCGTACACCGCCGCGCTGCGCGCCGGCTGGACCGCCGACGAGCTCAAGCGCGTCGCCCTCGACGCAGCCAGCAAGCGCGCCCCGGGCCGCCCCCGCAGCAGCGCACCCAGGACCGGCGGACGCAGCACAGCAGCGACGCACACCACGGCGCTGGCAGACACGGCGCCGAAGACCCCGTTGGAAGACTCCCACTCCGGCTGACGGCCCCGGGCGCGCGGCCGCGTCTGTCGCGTGCACTGGGGGTCTCACCGTCGCCCGGTCGACCGGAGGTCACCACGGCGGGGGGTCGGCCGCTGCGCTCTGCGGAGGCACCCCAAGATCCTTCGAGACCGCTCCGCTCGAAGCATCTTGAGGCCCCACCTCCTCCGCCGGCCCCCCGCCGTGGTGGTGCTGCGCATCGCCCGAACGACGGTGAGACCCCCAGCACAACCCACCACGTCACCAGCCCTGCCAGGCACCCTGCAACGGGACACCGGCGCCCTGGCGGCGCCGGAGGAACCAGGACCGCAGGGGCTCTGCCCCCGCACCCCCGGCCCTCGCTCCGGTGAGGCGGGGGACGAGCGCACACCCACCCCGCGAGCACAGCAGCCGACGAGCAGGAGACGACGACATGAGCACACCTACCTCTTCAGCCGGCGCGACGGACGGCCCGGCCGTGACGACACAGGCACCCCCTCCCCTGCTGTCACGTGCCCTGGACCTACTCGACGGGCTGCTGCTGCGCGACGACGTCCCGACCCCGGCGGTCCTCGACCTCGGCGACGTCTTCGGGGACCTGCTCGACGTCCGCCCGCCGTACCCGCCGACCTCGCCGGTCAGCTCCACCGACCCATGGCCGGTCGTCCTCGACCAGGTCCTCGACGCGCTGCACGAGCTCATCACCACCCCCGACGACGCCACACCGCCGGCCCGCGCCGTCGGCTACGCCTTCGCGGTCCGCACCCTCCGCCAGCACCAGGCACCCCGACACGACCCGGGCCCGGCCGTGGCGGCCCAGGACACCGCGGCGGAGAACTCGAGCGACGGCGCGACGAACACGGTGCGACGGTGAGCAGCCCCACCGGGGTCGAGGGCCGACCTGACACCTGGACCCGCTCCTGGTACGACGTCGGCCGCCAGGTCGCCGCCCTCCTTGAGCACCGCGAACCCGTCGCCCCCGACCTGCTCCCCCTCGCCGTGGCCAGCCACGCCGCCACCGTCCGAACCCTCGTCACCGTCCACCGCGACCTCACCCGCCGCGACGGCCCCCGCGGCGCAGGAGGACCCACCGTCCAGCTGCTGGAGACCAACCCGGTCAAGGCGCTCGGCATCGCGCTGGAGCAGCACCCGGCCACCCCCGGCGTCGCGCTGTCCGACGTCCTCACCACCAACCCGCCTCCCGGCCCCGCACGGCTGTGGCACGACCTCGCCCGCGCCTCGATCACGGCCGCCGACGCCTGGCGGACGGCGGACCCCGCCTCACGACCCCGCAGCCACCAGGCGTGGTCGCTGATGGCCGACGTCGGCTCCATCGCCCAGGGCCTCGCGCACCTGGACGAGAGCGTCGCCCGCGCCGCGACCCGGATGAGCGTCGACGTCCAGGCCCAGCTCGGCATCACGCCCGGCGTGCTGTCCGACCGCTACGCCGCTGCCGCCACCGCCGGTCTCCGGGCAGCAGGGGAACGCACCCGCGCGCTCGCCGCCCGCGGTCCCCTGCCCGACGTCGCCCCGCTGCACCAGCCGTTCACCCGACCCGCCGCGGTCAAGGCCCCCGTGCACGTCCCGCTCGCCCAGGACGCCACCGTGGAACTGCTCGACCGGGCCCACACCATCAGCCCTCGCGACCTCACCCACCTGGCCCGCACCCAGGCCCGCCTCGTCGAGCACGTCGCCCGCCTCACCGGCGACGTCGACGTCGCCGGCGCCGCCCGCGGGCAGCTCGCCCAGCTGCAGGCCGTCGTGCCCCGTCAGCTGCAGACCATCGAACCCACCAGCGACCACCGACCGCTGCAGCAGGCACAACTTCTGCTCACCTACGTCGCCGCCATGAGCCCCGAGCACCCCGACGCGCCCCGGGTCGCCGCCGCGATCGCCCGCAGCCAGCCCGCCGTCGTCGACGCCCTGCACCGCGCCGCCCGCCACCAGCTGGCCACCGCCGGCTGGCTCGTGACCAACCCCAACGAACGCGCCACCAGCACCCTCTGGGTCCGGCAGGCCCCCCGCTCGCAGTGGCAGCCCGACCTGATGCACCGCCTCGTCCAGGCACGCACCACCGCTCACCAGCTCGCCTCGGCTGCCGGGCCCAACCCGTTTCCCAACAGCGAGGCAGCCATCGCCCTGGCGACCGCCCGCCAAGGCCTCGCACCCCGCGACGCCATCCGTGCGCCGGCGTTCTCACGAACCACGGAACGACCGGCCTCGACCTCACGGGCCGTGCGCGCCAGCACGGACCTGGAGCGGTAGAAGGCGGGTGCTTCTCCCTGCACCGTGCGGCGTGGATCAGCGACTCCGAACGCTGCCGCTCGAGTCCGGTAGCCGATCCCCCGTGGGCCGCGGACGGCGACATCAGGCGACAGGCGTCGCGGGGTGCTCAGTGGTGGTGGGTGGCCGGTCGGCTAGCGATGCCAGGTGGAGTCGTAGTCCGGATGGTCGGCGTAGATGCTGGCGACCGCCTTGAGCCCGAGCCCGACACCGGCCTTGTGCAGCGACCAGTCCCGGGAGGCGCGGTAAGCGTCGACGATGCGCCGGTGCGCCGCGACGACCGCGGGGTCACGGCCAGCCGTCTGGTCTTCGTCGAGCCGCTGTTCGACAAATCGGTCGAGGCGGACCATGCCGGGGCCGTGCTGCTCGTCGGTCATGGCGCAGCGTGCCGGAGGGGCCGGACGCATCTCCTGCCCCTCGACGGGCAGGGCGTCGGCATGGACAAGGTGCTGTGGCTCAAGGTCTGGGACCTCGCGAACACCGGCGTCAGCGAACCGGAGTACGCCGAGGAGGTGTGCCGGGCCATCGTTTCGGTGATGAGCCAGGCGGCCCGCCCCGTCTGAGGCCTCCCGTCAGCGGGGCGGCGCGGCGGCCTTGGCCCGGGCGAGCATCTGCTGGGCGGTGGTCTCGGTGATGCCTAGCGCGGCCGCGACGCGGGCGATGGACATGCCGTGATCGGTGTGGAGGCGAAGGGCGACCTGGGCGCGTTGGGCGGCGGTGTCGAGGGTCTGCCGGCGCAGCTGCTCGGTCCGGTCGCCGAGGGCCCGGGCGGTGGCCACGAGGTCGGCCGCCTCGGAGCTCAGCGGGATCTCCTGGGCCACCCCGCGACGGTAGACGCCCACCGCCCGCCGGCTACCCCTCCGCTGCTTGGTCCGCGTTGCCCATCCTCAACTGGCGACCGGCAGGAGCGCATCAGCTCTTGGTCGGGACCTCGCTCGCGGTGTAGCTGGCGAGCATTCGGAGGGCGTCAGAGTCGGGCGAGTCCGGTCGGGCGGTGTAGGCGATTAACTGCAGCCCGCGGCTCGCGGACAGGTCGAGGGCCTCGTAGGTCAGGTCGAGGTCGCCGACCACGGGGTGGGTGATGGACTTGACGCCGGTGCGGTGCTCCCGGACATCGTGGGAGGCCCACAGGCGGCGAAAGGTGTCGCTGCGGGTGGCGAGCTGGCCGACCAGGTCGCTGAGAGCACGGTCATGCGGGGAGCGGCCCGCCTCGACCCGCAGGATTGCGACAGTTTGCTGGGCGGCGCTGTTCCAGTCGCGGTAAAAGCCGTCCGCTCGGGGGTCGAGGAAGACGAAGCGACCGAAGTTGGCCGGCCGTTGAGGATCGACGAACATCTCGGAGAACACGGCCATTCCGAGCTGGTTGATCGCGAGTATGTCGAGGCGGCCGTTCTGTACGAACGCAGGGACGTCGCGCATGGCGTCGAGGAGCTGCTGCACGCCGGGACGGACCTGCTGGGCCTTCGCTCGTGGCCGACGTGGCCGGGTGCTGTCGTTCGCTGCGCGGACGAGGTCGTGCAGGTGGGAGCGTTCCGCGTCGTCCAGCTGCAGGGCGCGGCTGACGCCGTCGAGCACGCTTTCGGACATGCCGGTGGCGTTGCCGCGCTCCAGGCGGACGTAGTACTCGACGCTGATGCCGGCCACGAGGGCGACCTCCTCGCGACGGAGGCCGACAACTCGGCGGCGGCCGCCGAAGTCCGGCAGGCCGACGTCGGCGGGAGTCAGCTTGGCCCGACGGGAGGTGAGGAACTCACGCAGGTCGTCCCGGACAGCCATGACGTCGAGCGTAAGTCGCGGGCGGCGGTCCAGGGGGGTACCAGCTGTGACCCCATAGAGAGGGCCTCCCTGGGCTGACATCGCCGGCGTTGACTCGCTGTTGTCGAAGGTGCGCCACCCGGGCGCGGCAGAGCACAGGAGGACACGGACATGGCACAGCAGCACACCTGGTTGGTCACCGGCACGAGCCGCGGCCTGGGGACCGACATCGCCAAGGCCGCCCTGGCCGCCGGCCATCACGTCGTCGCCACCGGACGCGACGCCTCCCGCGTCGCCGCCGCAGTCGGCGAGCACGACAACCTGCTCGCCGTCGCCCTCGACGTCACCGACCCGGCCAGCATCGACGCCGCCGTCGAGTCCGCGGTGGAGCGGTTCGGTCGCATCGACGTGCTGGTCAACAACGCCGGGAACTTCTACGCCGGCTACTTCGAGAACACCAGCCCCGCCCAGGTCCGCGCGCAGATGGAGACCAACTTCTTCGGCCCGCTCAACGTGACCCGGACGGTCCTGCCGCTGATGCGTGAGCAGCGCTCCGGGCAGGTCATCACGGTGACGTCGGCCGCAGGTCTGATGGGGCAGGAGTTCGTCGCGGCCTACGCGGCGTCGAAGTTCGCCCTCGAGGGGTGGATGGAGTCGCTGCGCTTCGACGTCGCCCCGTTCGGCATCGTGACGATGGCGGTGGAGCCCGGGTTCTTCCGCACCGAGCTCCTCGTCGAGGGCTCCTCGACGATCTGGCCGGAGCTCGACGTGGCGGACTACGCCGAGCGCACCGCGGAGACCATCACCGCGTGGTCGGCCATGAACGGCCAGCAGGGCGGCGACCCCGCCAAGCTCGCCCGCGCCCTGGTCACCCTGTCCGACTCCGGCGACCTTCCGCTGCGCTTCCTGGCCGGCGCCGATGTCATGGCCGGCGTCGAGCAGAACCTCGCCACCATCCAGGGCCAGGTCGACGCCCACCGAGAGCTGTCCGCTTCGCTGGCCTTCGACGCCTGAGCCGTGGGCGGCGCCTAGACGTCGGGTCGGTCACGCATAGACCAAGCACCCATCGGGCCGGCGTCCCAGTTGGCGACCCACCCCCTACACGGGCGCTGGTCAGTAGCCGCCGACGTCGACGCGGGCGGGTCGCCGTTTCAGGAGCCCCGCCCGGATGTCTTTACCGGGACCGGGGCGGTGAGCGGGACACCCGCTCGCGTGAGCCGAACCTCGATCGCCGGCGGGACGTCGTCTCAGTACCAATGTTCCGAGACGCCCGCCATGAGACGGCCACACAGCCCTCAGAACCCAGGCGCAGCCTCGACGCTGCGCGTCTCACAAGTTGGTCCGAAACTCGCGTGTCCGCTGCTGTCGTTCGGCCGACTTCTGCGACAGTCCTGACGTGACCACCGTCGGGTACGCCCGTGTCAGCACCGACCACCAGCTCCTGGACCAGCAGCGTGACGCGCTGGCGGCGGCCGGGTGCGAGCGGGTCTTCACCGACCAGATGTCCGGAGTTCGTGAGGACCGCCCCGGCCTGGGGGCGCTGCTGGACTACGTCCGCGCCGGCGACGTCGTCGTGGTCGTCGCCCTCGACCGGCTCGGCCGTTCCTTGTCCGGGGTGATCCGGACGATCGAGACCCTCACCGAAGCCGGCGTGATGCTGCGGTCGCTACGCGAGGGCATCGACTACTCCACCGCCACGGGCCGGATGCTGGCCGGCATCTTCGCCGCCCTGGCCGCCTACGAGCGAGAGCTGATGCACGAACGGGCCGCCGCGGCGCGAGCCGCCGCGCGCGCCCGCGGCAAGCACACCGGCCGAACCTCCAAGCTCACCCCGGCCCAGGTTCGTCAGATCAGGGCCCTGCGGGAGGGCGGTGAGTCAATCTCCGAGCTCGTCGACGGCTTCGGCGTCTCCCGGGCCACGGTGTACCGCGCCCTGCGCGAGGAGGACCCAGTCGCGACACCGTGATTGCGATCCCGGTACTCGACCTGTCAGAAGCGAGGAGAACGCGGCCGCCCGTCACAGGCGACCCGGTCCGCGCGGCGGCCGATGGCCCGTGCTGTCGAATCTTGTCCGCCTCATCGGAGTGAGGGCCGGGGGTGGGGGGCAGAGCCCCGGCTGTTCCGGCGCCGCCTGGGGCGTCGGCGTCCTGCACATGGGGCCGGGTCGTAGCTGTGTGCTGGTGGGGGTCTCACCGTCGTTCGGGCGATGCGCAGCACCACCACGGCGGGGGGCCGGCGAAGGAGGCGGGCCCCGATGATGCTTCCGGCCCGCTCCTGGCCGGAAGGATCACCTCGGTTGCCTCCGCAGAGCGAAGCGGCCGGCCCCCGGCCCTGGTGACCTCCGGTCGACCGAGCGACGGTGAGACTTTGTGCCCACAGGCGCCGGACCCCATGGGTGGCTGGATCCAGTCATAGAGCCCGCCTCCCCCTGCTACTCGTCGAGCATGGCCTCGATGCGGCTCCGTGCCACGTCCGACCTCCCCGAGACGACGTGCGCATAGACGCGGTGAAGGACGGCGACGCTGTGCCCAGCCCACGCGGCGACCTGAGCCGAGTCGACCCCGGCCGCGAGCCACGTCGAGACCGCGGTGTGCCGGAGGTCGTAGGGCCGCCGCGCGAGCGGGCTCGCCTGCTCGGCCGGAGAGAGGGCGGCCTCTCTGGCTCTGCGCCATACGTTGGTGTAGGTCGCGGCATTCACGGTGCCGCCGTACACGCCGCGGAACAGGCGCTCGCCTGGCCGGATGTGGAACTCCGCCACGTGAGCTCGGAGATGCGCGACCAGAGGCGGCGGGAGCGGGACAACGCGCACGTGTCCGCGAGCGCGGTGCTTGAGGTGCCGGCTCGACCGCTGGCCCGAGTCCGACCAGCGTCCGGACACCTCGGCATCGCTTCGGGCCAGGTGCAGCTCTCCCCATCCCCTTACCGGCAGGTCCAGATCGTCGAGGGTGACGGCGGTGGCCTCGCTGGGGCGAAGCGCGGCGTAGTACATGAGTGCGAAGAAGGCGGTGAGTCGTTGGCCCCTCGGCCCCTGGTCGGCGACTGCCGCGAGGAGGGCTCGAGCCTGGTCCGGGTTCACGACGGATCGAGCGTCCAGCATGTCGTCCACACGGGGTCCCTTCCAGCTCACCCGCGACAGCGGGTTGCTCGGAAGCCGGCGGTGCTCCACCGCGAGCTCGAGGGCGTTGTGCAGGACTGCGCGCTTCCGCGCCACCGTCGTGGCCGCTGCGGGCGCGCCGTCCTGCCGTCGCGCCAGGGCAGCCAGGATCGCTCGCATATTCGACGCGTCGTCGAAGGAAGCCAGCGCAGGTGAAGCCCGTTCCAGCCAGCGGACGGCCGCACCTATCTCAGCTGTGGGCGGCCCCGACGCCCGACGCTGGGCGTGATACGCCCACTGGTACATCGCACGTCGTAGTTCCGCGGTGTCGGGACGACCCGGGAAGGACCCGCTCGACTGCAAGGTGACGTCGATCAGGGCCTCGGCGAGCGATCGGCGCGAGATGGGTGCAAGGGCGGACCACTTCAGGTCGACGTAGGTCAGCGACCATGCCCACCAGGTAATGGAGCGCTCTCTCGCGACCCTGGATTGTGGAAGCCCACTCTCCCGGTCGAACGCCTCTCCACGCCTGCTGGCGCCCACGAGCTCGGAGCGGGTGCTGTCGGCGAGCGCCCTGGTGGAGAACGACCGGGAGTGCCGACGCAGCCCGACCTCCCAGCGCAGCCGGTAGGTCGTTGCCCTCTTGCCCACCACGCGGGTGACGGCCCAGACGCGGACGTCGTAGGTGGAGGACGCGTTCCTCTCGCCGGGTGCCGTCATCTGAGTTCGTCGCAACTGGCGAGCCACTGCTCCAGGTCGTGGCGGCGGACGCGCACCTCGCCGTTGGGCAGCTTCAGCGAGCGGGGTCCCCGTCCCTTGGCCCGCCAGTCGTAGTACGTCGAGCGCGAGACGCCGATCTCGGCACAGACCTCGGCGATGGACAGATGGGTGGTTCTACTCATGAGACGTCCCTTCTTCGGATTGGCGGAGCTGCTAGTGAGCGACTAGCTGGTCCGCACGGCAGCCGGGGCAGATGCCGTGGTGGGTGACCAGGTGGTCGGGGCATCGGTGGGAGGGGCGGGCGGGCCGTGGCGCCGCTTCGCGTTCCCAGCGCCGCAGCCAGGCGACGGCAAGGTCCGGGCGGGTGGGTCGGCCGGCTACGCGGAGCAGGAGGTCGTCGCCGAGTCGAGCCAGGTGGCGCTCCGCGGCTACGTCGTGCGTAGGGGTCCACCCACGCCACGCCACCGACGGGAACCGAGCGGTGAGCTCGTCCCGGGCGGACAACCACGCGGCGGACGGCGACACGACGCCGAGTCCCTCGGCATCCCCGCGCTGAGAGTCGCCCGCTTCGGCCTGCCTGTCGGGGGATGTGGGGCGGGAAGCCAGCAGACGCGGGTACCGGTCGGTTCCCCTGCGGGTTGATGACGGTTCGGGTGCCACGGCTGTGACAGCCCCACCTGGCACAGCCGTGGAAGGGGTCCCCCCGTCACGAGGTGGGAGGGGTGTCAGAACGGAGGGGGTGTCAGGTTGGGCGGGGGCGTACTGCCAGCCGTCGCCGCGCAGGACGATCCGGTAGAGGTTCGACGTACCTTCGCGCGCGTCGATCGTCAGTCGTCCCGCTTCGCGTAGAGACCGGAGGTGTCGACGCACCGTGCTCGCCGACGAGCGGGTGCGGCGGGCTAGGCGATTGATGGATGGGAAGCACGCGCCGTCGTCGTTCGCGTGATCGGCGAGAGCGAGCATGAGCAGCACGTCACCTCTGGGGAGCGACTCGTCGTCCCAGACCGCAGTCATCAGTCGGATGGCCATAGCCGCCGCCTCACGACGTGGGGGCGAACTGACCCGGCGCCAGGACGCTCTGCTCCAGTTCCACCCAGGTCCGGTGCGCCGTGGCGCGGCGGTGCTTGCGGGCGACGCTCGTGGCCACCTCGGCTGCGAAAGTGCAGCCCCGCCGGCAGTCGAAGCAGCCGACGACCGCGACACCGATACGAGGTACGCAGACCGGGCAACGGGAAGGGGTGGTCACCGGACTACCGCAGGTGCCGCACCGGTACAGCCCGATTGGGGGTGGAGCCGGTGTCTTCATGACCGCCGCACCCCCTGCGGTGCGGGTGCGACGGACCCGGTATCGAGGTGACCGTGCAGCTCATCGAGAGCGAGCAGAAGGAGCTCGATCGGTCGTGTCGGGAGTGCCGCCTGACCGACGGCAATGACCTCTGCGTCCAGCGCTCGTGCCAGCGAGGGTGCTACTTCGTACCGACCGGACAGGGCCCTCACCCAGTCCTCGAGCACGTGAATCTGATGTAGCACCGCCTCGGCTACCGCCAAGGCGTCGAGCACCTCGAAGCGGAGGAGGGCGAGACTGTCCAGTTCACCGCTGCCGATGGGCGGCACACATCGATGGGGACCGGCGCCGCTGTCGGCCGGGGACAGCTCCGGCGCGGCCGACAGCGCCTTCATTCGGTGACCTCACCGAACGCCGGGCACCCGGGGCAGGGCGGCCCGGTCGACAATGCGGGACGAAGACCCTTGGTACAGGAGTGCCGGTGCCGGGCCTTGCCGGGCCGGCTGCGGATGGGCTGCTGCATCTTCGTCTCCTCGTACGTCAGCTCGTGGTGCTGGGACTCGGCCGCCGACGGTCGCTGTCGGGGCGGCACCGCCGGTGTTGGCCGGACAGCCATGGCACCGCTGACGAATGGGACGTCCACACCCCCCGGCGGGACGCTTTAGGACGTCCTGATCCGCTACAAACGTCCTATGACATCCCACGGGGCGAGCAACGAGCGTCTTCGAGCAGCCATCACAGGCAGCGGGAGCTCCTTCACGGACGTCGGCGAAGCAGTCGGCGTCGACCGCAAGACGGTCGAGCGATGGGTCGGCGCCGGCCGGGTGCCCCACCACCGGCACCGGGTCGCCCTGGCGCAGCTGCTGGGCGAGGACGACGTGTTCCTGTGGCCGCAGACAGCCACGAGCCAGCGATCCGAGTCCGCCAGCCAGGCGGAATTCGTCGCCCTCTACCCGAACCGTGGCTCGGTCAGCATCGACACGTGGGCGTCACTGATCGACGGCGCCACGGAAGCGATCGACGTCCTTGCCTTCGCCGGCAGCTTCCTCCACGACGCGATCCCGGAGTTCGACGAGCGGCTCATCGCCGCGGCGAGACGAGGGGTGCAGGTCCGGCTGCTGTTCGGTGACCACGAGGGCGACGCCGTTGCCCGCAGGGGCGAGGAGGAGGGGATCGGGGACCTGTTGTCGGCCCGTTGCCGCCTGACGTGGAACTACCTACAAGGCATCCTGCCGGCGCCCGGCGTGACGGCCCGGAAGCACAACGCCACGCTGTACGCGTCCGTCTTTCGTTTCGACGAGACCCTCCTGGCGAACCCTCACACCTATGGCGCGGCTGCGAGCCACTCCCCGGTCCTCCACCTACGCCGGCTGCCAGGGGGACGCCTGTTCACCACGTACATGAAGTCCTTCGACCGCACCTGGGACGGCGCCACAGACGTATCCGCCGGTTAGTCCTCGGTCGTACCCTCGCCGCATGGCCCGAGTCGACTACATCGACGACCCGAACGCCCCCGCCGCGAATAGCGTCGTCCCCTCAGTGGTCGCGGCCGTTCTCGACGACAACGGTCGACTGCTGCTGATCCACAAGACCGACAACGACCTGTGGGCGCTACCCGGCGGCGGTCACGAGGTCGGCGAATCCATCAGTGACACCGTCGTCCGCGAGGTGAAGGAGGAGACCGGGTACGACGTCGAGGTGACGGACCTCGTGGGCACCTACACCAACCCCAGGCACGTCATGGCCTACGACGACGGCGAAGTTCGCCAGCAGTTCTCGATCTGCTTCCGAGCCCGGCTCGTCGGCGGACAATTGCGGACGAGCAGCGAGAGCAAGGCCGTCGAGTGGGTCGAGCCAGAGCAGCTGGACAAGCTGTCCATGCATCCGTCCATGCGCCAACGAGTGGCCGACGCGCTACGCGTCGACGGTCGACCCCACATCGGCTGACCCGAGAGACACCCTGCCTCGTCGCGCCGACGCGATCAGCTCGGGACGAGAGCGGGTGACGGCCCGGTGCACCGGGTCCTCCTCCGGGTACCGCGACAGGATCTCCGACAGCCTTTGCTCCACCGTCACCACGTCCCCCTGCGGACTCGTGGTGAGGTCGAGGAACGTGATCAGGTCCAGGTCAGTGGCCGACGGCAATGGGAGCCCTGCCAGTGCCTTCGCCAGGCCTCGTTCTTCCGCTTCGTAAGCGGCACCCGAGTGGTGGGCTACCAGCGCGACGACCTCGTCGCTCTCGCCGTTGTCAGCCAGGAAAGTCGCACCGTCCAGAGGATGGAACCCCGTCCGCGCGAGAGCCGGCGCGTACCCGACGTCATGTAGCCACGCAGCCCGGGTGACGATCGGCGACACGGTCTCCGTAGCCCCGGCGAAGGCCTCCGCTCGCAGACCCATGGCGCGGACATGGTCCCAGCGATCCCCGCTGCCCTGCAGCCAGCGGGCCGCCAGCGCACGTGCGTCGGCGAGGGGCTTCTCCATGCCGCCACGCTACTGACCGGCCACCGCCGGCGGGGGGCCGATGGCCTTGGCCGGGCGGCTGCAAGGGCTGGCTCAATGGGAATTCCGAGGGCACGCATAGGGCACTGGCAGCCGGATACGACCGTTGACGGCCGCTCACAGCCGGACACGGGGGCGCGCTATCGAGGTGGGTCGGCGCCAGCATCGTCGCAGGTCAGGGGGCGTTTCTGCTGGTCAGCGGAGGGCGTGGGATTCGAACCCACGAGACGGGTGGTGACCCGCCCAACGGTTTTCAAGACCGTCTCCATCGGCCGCTCGGACAGCCCTCCTGGGGTGACAGTGTGCCTGGGTAGCGTCCGCGCATGCAGAGCCACTCCTACGAGGTGACGACCGTCTGGACGGGCAACACCGGCAGCGGGACGTCCGGCTACCGGGACTACGCGCGCTCGCTCGAGGTGCGCACGCCCGGGCGCGAGACGCTGCCCGGTTCCTCGGACCCGGCCTTCCGGGGCGACCCCACCCGGTGGAACCCGGAGCTGCTGCTGCTCGCGGCACTCGGGCAGTGCCACCTGCTGTCGTACCTGCACGCCTGCGTGGAGGCGGGGGTCGTCGTCACGGCGTACGAGGACCGGGCGGGCGGGACCATGGCCGAGGACGGCGCCGGCGGCGGGCGGTTCACCGAGGTGGTGCTGCGCCCGCACGTGACGGTGGCGGGCCCGTCGATGGTCGAGGCCGCGACGGCCGCGCACGTCCTGGCCGGCGAGCGCTGCTTCATCGCGGCGTCGGTCGCCTTCCCCGTCCGGCACGAGCCGACGGTGGTGGCGGAGGACGGTCCACGTGCGACTGACGCAGCGGCACCCGCACCGGCCGGCCTGGCGCAGGTGCGCGCCGAGATCGACCGGATCGACGCCCGGCTCGTCGGGCTGCTCGCCCGCCGGCAGGAGCAGGTGCGCCTGGCCGGGACGCTCAAGACCGACGAGGCCGCGGTGCGCGCTCCCGACCGGCAGGCAGCCGTCCTCGCCGCCGTGAGGGAGCGGGCCCTCGCAGCCGGCCTGGACACCGGGGTCGCCGAGCAGGTGTGGCGGGCGATGGTCGCCGGGTTCGTCGACCTGGAGCTGCGCGAGCACGCCGCCCGGACCTCCCCCGGCAGCTGACGACCCGGCGCCCGCGCCTGTCCGTGAGCGGGGGGCGCCCGGGGGGCCGGGACGCCGCAGCCGGCGGCCCCCGGAGGGACCACCGGCCACGGACGCCTGCCCGGACCTTGCCGGCTAGACCGCCGGCTCCGGCCAGCGGGCCTCGACGACCTCGCCGCCGGTCACCGTGACGCGGAGCGCCGCGGAGCCGTCGGCCTGCCACAGCGTCCAGCCGCCCTGCTGGAGGGCGCCGAACACCGCGGTGGGCCGGACGGCCCCGGACGGCGTGGTGCGCGGGAGGACCTCGACGTGCTGGCGCTCGTCGTCCCGCCCGGCCGGGCTGATCTCGATCTCCCGGCCGACCATCTCCGCCGGGGTGTGCAGGACCAGGGCCCCGACGTCCCCGCCGATGTCGAGGACGACGGGACCCTGCCCCGCGCCCGGGTTGTGGGCCGACACGAAGCCGGGGCGGTGACCGTCGGCGGACCCGTGGTCGTGCCCGTGGGTGTGCCCGTGGTCGTGATCATGGGCGTGCCCGTGGTCCTGGTGCCCGCCGTGGTCGTGCCCGTGCTGCTCCGTGCCGGCCACCGGTCAGGCCGCCGGGACGTCGAAGCCGGAGTACGGCACGTTGACGTAGGGGAACCCGTCGAGCACCGGCGTGGGCGTGCTGCCGTCGGTGACGAGCGCGGCCGCGCCGTCCGGGGTGAACGACGGGTCGACCAGCGGGATGGTGGCCCCGGCGATCGCCCGCAGCTCGATGGTGACCACGTCGTCGGTGAGCCGCCGGCCGTTGGGGAAGCCGGCGAGGTCGCCGCCGACGATGCCCAGCGGGTTCGGGTCCGTCGCCGGCGGGATGGCGACGTTGAGCCGGAGCATGTCCGCCTGGGTCGGGCCGGTGTAGTTCTGGAACCCCGGGACGACGCCCCCGGGGATGCCCGTGAGCAGGATCGCGAGAAGGTCCGCGCGCTCCTTGGTGTAGCCCTGCAGGTTCGGGAAGACGCCCGGGTAGAGCACCGGCAGCAGGCCCGCCAGCTCCGGACGCGCGACCCCGCCGGCGAACTGCGAGTCACCCCACGGCGTGGAGTTGTTGAAGGAGTCCTTGCGCGACATCGGCACGAGGACCTCGTTGAACAGCGGGTTCGCCATCCGCGAGACCTGCGCCATCGGGCCCGTGCTGACGTAGCGGTCGAGCTTCTCGTCGAACGTCCGGTTCTTGGCCCGGCTGGCCGACGTCCACACCCCGATGGTCGAGTCGTGGTCCATCGGGTCCGACGGGTTGTCGCGGTTGCGCGTGACGGAGCTGATGGGCAGCTGCAGCACGATGCTGTGGACATTGACCTGCGACAGCGTGTTGATGCCGCTCATGGCGCCCATCGGCAGCAGGTGCAGGTTCTGGAACGGCCGCAGCGCGCCCAGGTCGAACACCGAGCCGAGGTCGACCCAGAACGGGTCGGCCCGCTGCCCGGCGAACACGCGACCGCCGTCGGGCAGGTCGTAGTAGGCGTCCTCGGCGAGGCCGACGTAGTCCGGCGTCGAGCGGGGACCGACGTTGCACGGCGGCACCTTGAGGCCGGTGGCCTGGGTGCGGTTGCGCTGCCGCGAGCGCCGGGTGACGGAGTAGGTCTGGGGCCGGTTGTAGCTCGGCGAGTCCAGGCTGGTGACCGGCCCGGTGATGTAGAGGAACGTGTTCGGGTTGGGCACCCGGGTGCTGAACCGGAACGAGTAGGTGATCTCGTCACGGCTGTCGCCCAGGGTCGGGGCGATGTGGATCTTGTACTCGACGTCGTCGCCGAACTCGAAGAAGTTCGGCCCGCTCGCCGGGTCCTGCAGCGGGACGTAGTTGGCGATGATCGTCACGGTGTCCGGGCGGTCCGGGCTGACGAAGGCGTAGACGTCGGTGGAGTCGGCGACCGGGTCCTTGGAGATCTCCGGTGCCTCGCGGTGGGACGACATCAGCGGGCCCCCAGCGTCCGGACGATGGCCCGCACGAGCGCGGGGTCCTCGACGACGACCTCGCGGTCGCCGGACATGACGGTGACCTCGGACTCGCCGGGGCGGATGTAGGCGACGACGGTGCCCGCCTGCAGGTCGACGTCCACGGCGTCGGTGCCGGCGCTCGCGGCGGGGTCGCCGTGGGCCCAGGCGGTGGTGCCGCCGGCCGTCGCCGCGAGGGCGAGGGCACTGGTACCGGCGAGGAAGAACCGCCGGCTGGAGCCCGGGGCCGCGGGCGCAGGCGCGTCCACGACCGGGGGGTGGTGCAGGGACGGGGAGGGCTGGTGCTGCATGACTGGCTCCTCAGGAGGACCGCCGTTGCGCGCCGCGACGTGCGGCGCGCCCCCGGTCGTCGACGACCGGGGCACCGCGGGTACGTCACCGTCGGGCTGCCGGATGGGGAGCCGGACGGTGGGTCTTCCTCGCCGGGCCCGGTCGTCAAACCTCTGGGCCGTATGAGGTCTGCCACAGCCTACGGTGTCGTAACTTACGGGACCGTAGGTTACCGTCGACGACGTGCCCCTCCTCGTGCTGCCCCGCCCCGACGCCGGGGACCCCCCGCGCCCCGCGCGGCGGAGCCTGGCGGCGGTGCTGTCACGGCTGGCCACCACGGCCGTCACCCCGCTCGTGCCCGGGGACTACCTGGACCTCGTCGCCCCGCTGCGCTCCGGCGCCCCGCTGCGCGGTCGCGTCGTCGACGTCGTCCGGGAGACGGCCGACGCCACCACCGTCGTCATCCGCCCCGGGCGCGACTGGGCCGGCCACACCGCCGGGCAGTACGTCCGCCTGGGCGTCGACGTCGACGGCGTCCGCCGCTGGCGCGCCTACTCCATCACCTCCCCCGCCGGCCGTGCCGACGGCCTGGTGCAGGTCACCGTCAAGGCGATCCCCGACGGGGTCGTCAGCGGCCACGTCGCGCACCGGCTCCGCCCCGGCACGCTCCTGCACCTGGACCAGGCGACGGGCGGGTTCACGCTCGGCGACCATCGCGGGCCCACCCTCTTCGTCACGGCCGGCTCCGGTGTCACCCCCGTCGTCGGGATGCTCCGCAGCCACCTGCACGAGCTCGCCGACGTGGTCGTCGTCCACTCCGCCCCCCGCGCCGAGGACGTCATCTTCGGCGCCGAGCTGCGCGCCTGGGCCGCCCAGGGCCGGATCCGCCTCGTCGAGCGCCACACCGGCACCGACGGGATCCTCACCCCCGACGACCTCACCGCGCTCGTCCCGGACTGGCGCTCCCGCCAGACCTGGGCGTGCGGGCCGACGGCCATGCTCGACGCGGTCGAGGAGCACTGGGCGGGCGCGGGCGTCGCCGACCGGATGCACACCGAGCGGTTCCGCCCCACCGTCGCCGCGGTGGGCGAGGGCGGCTCGGTCTCCTTCTCGCGCAGCGGCACCGCCGTCGACGTCGACGGCTCCACCACCCTGCTCGACGCGGGCGAGGACGCCGGCGTCCTCATGCCGTCCGGGTGCCGGATGGGCATCTGCTTCGGCTGCGTCGTCGGCCTGCGCGAGGGCACCGTGCGCGACCTGCGCTCCGGCGAGACCACGACCGCCGTCCCCGAGGACGGCATCCGCATCCAGACCTGCGTCTCGGCCGCCGCCGGGGCCTGCGACCTCGACGTCTAGGCCCCCGCCCGACCCCCAGTCCCCCAGACCCGACCGCCCGGCACCCCTCCCCGGTGGCGCGGCGACCTCCGACCCCCAGGAGCCCTCATGCCCACCAGCACCCGCCTGTCGACCGTGACCACCGAGCGGACCCTCGTCCCCAAGCGCTCGGGCAGGCCGGACCCGACCGCCCACCTGGACGCCGCCCAGGTCGAGGCGCTCGGGCGCGAGCTGGACGCGCTGCGCAAGGAGGTCTTCGACTCCCGCGGCGCGGCCGACGCCGCCTACATCCGTCGCGTCATGACCGTCCAGCGCTCGCTGGAGATGGGCAGCCGTGCGGTTCTGCTGTTCTCGCTGTTCCCGCCGGCCTGGTTCCTCGGGACCGCCGGGCTGAGCGTGGCCAAGATCCTCGAGAACATGGAGATCGGCCACAACGTCATGCACGGCCAGTGGGACTGGATGCGCGACCCGAAGATTCACTCGACGTCCTACGAGTGGGACCACGCCTCGCCGTCGGACCTGTGGAAGCACAGCCACAACGAGCTGCACCACACCTTCACCAACGTGCTGGGCCGCGACAACGACCTCGGCTACGGGATCATGCGGGTCGACGAGGACCAGCGCTGGTACCCCGCCTACGTGCTCCAGCCGTTCTGGAACTTCCTCAACGCGTGCTTCTTCGAGTATGGGATCGCCTCCTACGACCTCGAGCTGGGCGCGCACATCCGCAACGGCACGCTGGACGACCCGACGCTGCGCGCCAACGCCCGCAAGGTGCTGACCAAGGTCCGCCGCCAGATGACCAAGGACTACGTCGTCCACCCGCTGCTGAGCGGCCCGTCGGTGCTGCACACGCTGGGCGCCAACGTGGTCGCGAACCTGGTCCGCAACGTGTGGACCCACTCGGTGATCATGTGCGGCCACTTCCCCGAGGGCGTCGACACCTTCGCCAAGGACTCCATCGAGGGCGAGACCCGCGGCGAGTGGTACCTGCGCCAGATGATGGGCTCGGCCAACATCCGCGGCTCCAAGGCCATGCACGTGATGACCGGCAACCTGTCGCACCAGATCGAGCACCACCTGTTCCCGGACATGCCGAGCAACCGGTACGCCCAGATCGCCCCCCGGATCCAGGACGTCTGCGCCCGTTACGGCATCAAGTACACAACCGGGACGCTCACGCAGCAGGTCGCCTCCGCCTGGCGCCAGGTCGTGAAGCTGTCGCTGCCCAACGACACGACGGCCGCCCAGACGGCTGCCATGCTCGCCCGCGGTGCGGCGACCGGTGCCCGCCGGAAGGTGGCGGCGGTCCTGTCGCGCCGCGGCCGTGCGGCCGTGGTCGCCCCCGTGGCACCTGCGGCCGGCGCCCCGGTCGCCGTCGCCGCCTGAGGGAGGGCCGCCCCTCGGCGGCCCCTCCCTCGCAGGTCAGTCGGCGCGGCGGTCCGTGGTCTCGCCGACCGGCTTGAGCGGGTCGTGGCCCACCGTCATGAGACGGTGGCGCCAGTGGGCCTCGCCGGCCGTCGGCTCCAGGTCCTCGCGGCGCTCCGAGCGGACCCGGTCGACGACCCGCTGCATCAGGGCGACGTCGTCGGCGTCCACGTCGGTCTTCCGCTTCCCCAGCAGCCGCAGGACGTGCTGCCCGGTCTCGGTGCCCGCCCGGTCGGGGAGCGCCTCGCCGACCTCGTCGGCCGCGCGCACCCGCAACCAGTCGCCCAGCTCGCGGCTGGTCATGTTCACCACGGTGTGGAACTCGTCCCAGAGCTCGTCGAGCTCGGTGTCCGTCAGGTCATGCTGCATGCGCAGGGCGCTACCCGCTGGCTGCGGGGGGCATGCGGGTCGGTCTACCGTCGCCGCCATGAGCGACGACGCCCTCCGGTTCGGTCTCTTCGTCCCCCAGGGCTGGCGCCTGGACCTGGTGGGCATCGACCCCGCCGAGCACTGGTCCACCCTGCGGGCGCTCGCGCAGCGCGCCGACGCCGGCCCGTGGGAGTCGCTGTGGGTGTACGACCACTTCCACACGGTGCCGGAGCCGACCGAGGAGGCCACGCACGAGGCGTGGACGCTGATGGCGGCCCTCGCCGCGGTCACCGACCGGGTCCGCCTGGGGCAGATGTGCACGTGCACCGGCTACCGGAACCCCGCCTACCTTGCCAAGGTCGCGGCGACCGTCGACGTCGTGTCCGGCGGCCGCGTCGAGATGGGCATCGGTGCGGGCTGGTACGAGCACGAGTGGCGCGCCTACGGCTACGGCTTCCCCGGCGCGGGCGAGCGGCTGGCGATGCTGCGCGAGGGCGTGGAGATCATGCGGCAGATGTGGGAGCAGGGCTCCTCCACCTTCGCCGGCGAGCACTACCGGACCGACGGGGCGCTGTGCCGGCCGCTCCCGCTGCAGGAGGGCGGGATCCCGCTGTGGGTGGCCGGCGGCGGGGAGCGGAAGACGCTGCGGATCGCCGCGGAGCACGCGCGGTACACGAACTTCGAGGGCACGCTCGAGGGGTTCGTCCACAAGTCCGAGGTGCTGGCCGGCCACTGCCGCGACATCGGGCGCGACCCGGCGACCATCACCCGCAGCGCCAACTACAACGTCGTCCTCGGTCGTGACGAGGCCGAGGTGGCCGACCGCCTCGCGCAGCGCCGGTCCCGCCTGGAGGGCCTGGTCAGCCCGGCCGCCGTCGAGCGCGAGGTGGTCTCGTACGCGCCGGAGCTGCCGGCCGTGGGCACGCCCGAGCAGGTCGTGGAGAAGCTGCGCCCGCTCGTCGACGCCGGGATGACCTACCCGATCCTCTACTTCCCCGAGGCCGCCTACGACACGAGCGGCATCGAGCTGTTCGAGCAGGAGGTCCTGCCGGCGCTGCGCGGCTGAGCGCGGCGGTCGGCGAGGAGCACGGCCGAGGCGTCCTCCAGCGGGAGGGACGGGTCGAGCGCGTGGTGCAGCAGCAGCCCGTCGAGGAGCGCGACGAGGAGCACCGCGGCACCCTCGCGCTGCTCGGCCGGGACGCCCGTGCGCGCCAGCCACCAGAGCAGCCCCGACCGGGCGTCGTCCAGGGACCGCCGCACGGTCGACCGGACGATCGCGTCGTCCATGGCGGCCACCACGACCTCGGCCAGCACGTGCCGCTGCTCGGGCCCGGGCGGGCCGTATCCGAGCAGGTCGTCGTACGCGCCGACCCCGGTGTCGTCGGCCCGGTCCGCCTCGTCGCCTCGGAGCACGTCGTCAGCACGGAGCACGTCGTCGGCCCGGAGCGCGTCGTCGAGCAGACCGTCGAGCACCGCCGCCACGCCCTCCTGCCAGGTGCCGCGGGACGTGAGGTCGTGCAGGGCCGGGCGGAGCATGTCGGCGACGAGGTCTGCCGCCACCTCCCGCCGCAGCCGCCCCGCCGTGCCGAAGTGGTACCCCACCAGGCTGCGCGAGACCCCTGCGCGCTCCGCCACACCTCGCACCGTCAGCTGACGCCAGCCGCGCTCCATCACGATGTCCATGCCGGCCCGCACGATCTCGCCCCTGCACTGTTCCGCCCTGTCCGGCGCGTCCCACCCGTCGTTCCCCACGCCGGCAGCGTGCGCGCTCGGCGCGTGGGACGGTCCCGGTGACGGCGCGGCTGTGGACGGTGGCATCCCTGCACAGGCTGTGAGCGCAACGCTGCGGACGCCCGGCGGGACGGACACCAGGGGTCAGTCCTGCGTCGTTCGGCCCGCGGGTCAGGGCACGGCACCGAGCGACGGGGCAGTAGCCGGCTCGGGCGACGAGCACAGTGGTACTGGACAAGCGACCAGGCTGGACGCTTGTCCAGCGGCGGTAGGTAATTCCCCACGACAGCTCCTGAGAACTGGTGAGCACCGAGGGGCCAGGACCCGGTGGCTGGTCGCCCACGGCGGACCGAAGCAGGAGAGGGGGCCGTGTCAGGCTCATAGTCCGGTCAGGCGTGACCGCACGTCCGTGACCGCGAGCCCCGCTCAGGCGGGCAGGTCGACCCGGTGCTCGCCCGTGTAGACGGTGAAGCGGCCGCCGCGGCTGAAGCCGACCAGCGTCATGCCTGCGTCCTCGGCGAGCTCGACGGCCAGCGACGAGGGCGCGGAGACGGCCGCGAGCACCGGGATGCCGGCCAGGCGGGCCTTCTGGACGAGCTCGAAGGACGCCCGGCCGCTCACCTGCAGGACGTGCCCGGCCAGGGGCACCCGTCCCTCGCGCAGCGCCCAGCCGACGACCTTGTCCACGGCGTTGTGCCGACCCACGTCCTCGCGCACCACGAGGCACTCGCCGTCGGCGGTGAACAGCCCGGCCGCGTGCAGCCCGCCCGTGGTGGAGAACACGGCCTGCTCCTCGCGCAGCAGGTCCGGCAGCGACACCAGCAGCGACGGGGCGACGCGCACCGGGTCCGACGCGGTGTCGAAGCGGGCGACCTTCTCCACGGCCTCGAGCGAGGCGCTGCCGCAGACGCCGCACGCGGACGACGTGTAGACGTGGCGCTCCAGCGACGGGTCCGGCGGCGGCACGTGAGGGGCGAGCACCACGTCGACGGCGGCGTCGAGGGAGCGCACCGTCACCACGTCGGCCGCGGCGCCCACCACGCCCTCGCCGACGAGGAAGCCCAGTGCCAGGTCGATGTCGTGACCGGGCGTGCGCATCGTCACCGTGAAGGCCTTGCCCGACAGCCGGACCTCCAGGGGCTCCTCGACCGCGAGGGAGTCCGGGCGGGTCGTCGTCACCGACGTCGTGGTGTCGTGGCGGACCACGCGTCGTCGAGCCGTCATCGCCACCGCGCAAGTATCCGCCCCCGGGCCTAGGTTCGCCCCACCGACCGTTCGTCGCACGGGGGGTACCGCCTGGCGCAGGAGCCGCGCAGACGGGGAACCGGATTTGCTTCAAGGTTTGATCAGACGTATCACAGACCGGCCTCCCCCGCCCCGCCCCCTGACCCGAGGAGCAACGATGCTCGCACTGCTCGACCGTGAGCGGACCGTCGCCGGTCCCGGCTTCAACCGGTGGCTCGTGCCCCCGGCCGCGCTGGCGGTGCACCTGTCGATCGGTCAGGTGTACGCCTTCAGCGTCTTCAACGCCCCGCTGGCCGAGCGCTTCGGCGCCAGCGCCACCGACATCGCCATCATCTTCTCGATCGCCATCGTCATGCTCGGCCTGTCAGCCGCATTCGGCGGGACCTGGGTCGAGCGCAACGGCCCCCGCAAGGCGATGGCCCTGTCCGCGACCTGTTGGAGCCTCGGCTTCCTCATCGCCGCGCTCGGCATCTCCTCGGGCCAGCTCTGGCTGGTCTACCTCGGCTACGGCGTGCTCGGCGGCGTCGGCCTGGGCATCGGCTACATCTCGCCGGTCTCGACGCTCATCAAGTGGTTCCCCGACCGTCCCGGCCTGGCCACCGGCCTGGCGATCATGGGCTTCGGCGGCGGCGCGCTCGTCGCCTCCCCGCTGAGCAACCGGCTCCTCGGCCTCTACGCCGAGAACCCCGCCGACGCGCTCGTGCCGGTGTTCCTCACCCTCGGCATCACCTACGCCGTGCTCATGTCGCTCGGTGCCTACGTCGTGCGGGTCCCCTCCCCCGACTGGCGCCCGGAGGGCTGGACCCCGCCCCCCGCCACGGACACCGCGTCGATGAAGACCACGGCCAACGTCAGCGCGGCCAACGCCATCAAGACCCCGCAGTTCTGGCTGCTGTGGACGGTGCTGTTCTGCAACGTCACCGCCGGCATCGGAATCCTCGCCCAGGCCTCGCCGATGGTGCAGGCGTTCTTCTCCTCCGTCGACGCGGCCGAGGCCGCCGGCTACGTGGGCCTGCTCAGCCTCGCCAACATGGCCGGTCGCCTGGTCTGGTCGTCGACCTCCGACGTCATCGGCCGCAAGAACACCTACGTCATGTACCTGGGCGTCGGGGCTGCGGCCTACCTGCTCGTCGTGCTCTTCGGCCAGCTGTCGCTGACGGTCTTCGTCCTGCTCACCGTCGTCATCCTCAGCTTCTACGGCGGCGGCTTCGCCACCGTCCCGGCCTACCTCAAGGACCTGTTCGGCGGGTACCAGGTCGGCGCCATCCACGGCAGGCTGCTCACCGCCTGGTCCGCCGCCGGCGTCGCCGGCCCGATCATCGTCAGCCGCATCCTCGACGTGCAGACCAGCCGCGGCGCCGAGGGCCCGGACCTGTACACGCTCTCGCTGAGCATCATGGTCGGCGTCCTGCTGGTCGGCTTCGTCGCCAACCTGCTCGTGCGCCCGGTCAACCGGAAGTTCCACGAGCCCGCCGCCGACCGCCAGTCCGCCCTCGCGGGCGAGCGCTGACCCGGCCGGGCACCCCCGACCACGCCACCCCCGGCTGAGGAGACGACAATGTCGCACGGCACCCAGGGGCACCCCGCCCCCCGCACGCACGGCGCGGCCGAGGCCGCCGAACGCACCGCCGCGATCGCCCTCTGGGTCGTGGTCGGGCTCGCGCTCGCCTACGGCGTGAGCGAGACCGCGGTGAGGGTCGCGGCCCTGTTCACCTGAGCAGGGCACCGCCAGCACCGAGGACGACCAGCACGCCCACCGGACCTGCACCACCTGCGACGACGCACCGAGGAGCACCCATGGCGACCAAGGCCCCCCGCGACGACTTCGACGACCGCGACATCGTCGTCGAGGAGCGCAAGCACTACGCCGCCGGCGTGCCCGCGGTGCTCAAGGCGCTGGACTACTCCAACGAGCAGATGGGTGCGGTCCGCACCGGCCGCACCCTGCTGCGCCTCAACCAGAAGCACGGCTTCGACTGCCCCGGCTGCGCGTGGCCGGACCCGAAGGACCGCTCCCCCGCCGAGTTCTGCGAGAACGGCGCCAAGGCCGTCGCCGAGGAGGCCACGCTGCGGCGCGTGACGCCGGAGTTCTTCGCCGAGCACTCCCTCACCGACCTGGCCGGCAAGACCGACTGGTGGCTGGGGCAGCAGGGCCGGCTCACGTCGCCCATGATCCGCCGCGCCGGGTCCGACCACTACGTCCCGATCGGCTGGGACGAGGCGTTCCGCACCATCTCCGAGCAGCTGAAGAGCCTGCCCAGCCCGGACGACGCGGTGTTCTACACCTCGGGCCGCACGTCCAACGAGGCGGCGTTCCTGTGGCAGCTGCTCGTGCGCGGCTACGGCACGAACAACCTGCCCGACTGCTCGAACATGTGCCACGAGTCCTCGGGCTCCGCGCTCGGCGAGACCATCGGCGTCGGCAAGGGGTCGGTGTCGCTGGAGGACATCCACGAGGCCGAGCTCGTCGTCGTCGCCGGCCAGAACCCGGGCACCAACCACCCGCGCATGCTCAGCGCGCTGCAGAAGGCCAAGAAGAACGGCGCGGTCGTCGTCTCGGTCAACCCGCTGCCCGAGGCCGGGCTGATGAAGTTCAAGAACCCGCAGTCCCCGGTCAACGTGCTCACCGGCACCGAGCTCAGCGACGACTTCCTCCAGGTCCGCGTCGGCGGGGACATGGCCCTGTTCCAGGCCGTCGGGAAGCTGCTGCTCGACATGGAGGCCGCCGAGCCGGGCTCCGTCGTGGACCGCAGCTTCGTCGAGGAGCACACCAGCGGCTTCGAGGAGTACCGCGACGGGCTCGCCGACCTGGACTGGGACGAGGTCCTCACCGCCACCGGCCTGACCCGCGCCGAGATCGAGGGCCTCGCCGGCCGGTTCGCCCGGTCCGGCCGCACCATCGTCTGCTGGGCGATGGGGCTGACCCAGCACAAGCACTCGGTCAAGACGCTGCGCGAGGTCGTCAACCTGCTGCTGATCCAGGGCAACATCGGCCGCCCGGGCGCCGGCGTGTGCCCCGTGCGCGGGCACTCCAACGTCCAGGGCGACCGGACGATGGGGATCTTCGAGCGGATGCCGTCGACGTTCCACGACGCCCTCGACACGGAGTTCTCGTTCACGTCCCCGCGCGAGCACGGCTACGACACCGTCAAGGCCATCGAGGCCATGCGCGACGGGCAGGCCCGCTTCTTCATGGGCATGGGCGGCAACTTCGTCCGGGCCACCCCGGACACCGACGTCACCGAGGCCGCGCTGCGCTCCTGCGCCATGACGGTGCAGGTGTCGACCAAGCTCAACCGGTCCCACGTCGTGGCGGGCGAGACCGCCCTCATCCTCCCGACCCTCGGCCGCACCGAGCGCGACGTCCAGCGCAGCGGCGAGCAGGTCGTCACGGTCGAGGACTCCATGTCCGCGGTCCACGCGTCCAAGGGCCGCCTCAAGCCCGCCTCGGAGCACCTGCTGTCCGAGGTGGCCATCGTCTGCCGGCTGGCGCGCGAGCTGCTGGGCACCACGGTGGCGGCCGACTGGCAGGCCTTCGAGGACGACTACGCGACCATCCGCGAGCGGATCGGCCGCGTGATCCCGGGCTTCGAGGACTACGAGGCGAAGATCACCGGGCCGGACGGCAAGGACGGGTTCGTCCTGCCGCACGCCGCGGCCCAGCGCCGCTGGAACACCAAGACCGGCAAGGCGTCGTTCACGTCGAACGAGCTGGAGTACCCGCACGTGCCGGAGGGCCGCCTGCTCATGCAGACCCTGCGCAGCCACGACCAGTTCAACACCACGATCTACGGGCTCGACGACCGCTACCGCGGCATCACCGACGGCCGCCGCGTGGTGTTCGTCCACCCCGACGACATCGCCGCGCACGGCCTGGTCGACGGCCAGCACGTGGACCTGGTGAGCGAGTGGACGGACGGGGAGCGCCGCGCGGAGAACTTCCGCGTCGTCTCGTACTCGACCGCCCGCGGCTGCGTGGCGTCGTACTACCCGGAGACGAACGTCCTGGTCCCGCTCGGGCACAAGGCCGACATCTCGGGGACGCCGGCCAGCAAGTCCGTCGTGGTCCGGCTCGAGGCGCGCGCGGACGCCCCGGTGCCCGCCGGCGTCGTGGCGGCGCAGCCCGTCGCCGTGCGCTGAGCGCGGTGGTCGTCCCGGCTGCGGGCGAGCACGGGGCGGGCTTCGACGAAGCCCGCTCCGCCGCCCGCGGTCTGGGGTCCGCCCTGGCCCCTGCCCCGGTGACCGTCCCGGTCGGCGAGGCCCTCGGCACGGTGCTCGCCGCACCGCTGCACGCCCTGGGCGACGTGCCCGCCGCCGACGCCTCGGCGATGGACGGGTTCGCGGTCCGCGGTCCCGGGCCGTGGCGGGTGGTCGGGCAGGCGCTCGCCGGCGCCGGACCGTCGGCCCCGCTCGACGACGGGCACGCGGTCGAGGTCGCCACCGGCGCGCTCGTCCCCGCCGGCACCGACCGGGTGCTGCCCGTCGAGGTCGTCCGACTGGTCGGTGCTGCCGCCGGCGCGGATGCCGTCGTCCACCTCGACGGTACCCCGCCGGACCGCCGGCACGTCCGTCCGCGCGGCGAGGAGTGCTCGGCCGGGGAGCCGCTGCTGCCCGCGGGCCGTCGTGTGGTCCCCGGGGTGCTGGGGCTCGCGGCGAGCACCGGCTCGGACTGCCTGCAGGTCAGGCGCCGGCCGCGGGTCGCGGCGCTGCTCACCGGCGACGAGGTGGTGGCGGCCGGGCTGCCCGTGCCCGGGCAGGTGCGGGACGCGGTCGGCCCGCTGCTGCCGGGGGCGGTGGCCTCGCTCGGCGGCGACCTCGTGGCGCTCGAGCGGTGCGGCGACGCCCCGGGCGAGCTGGACGCGGCGCTGGAGCGTCTGGGCTCGGGCGGGGCCGACGTGCTCCTCACGTGCGGGATGGCCGGCAGCGGGCCGGCCGACCGGCTGCGACCGTGGCTGGCCCGGACCGGCGCGCGCCTGGTGGTCGACGGCGTCGAGGTCCGCCCCGGGCACCCGATGCTCCTGGCGTCCCTGCCCGGCGGCACCCCGCTCGTGGGGCTGCCCGGCAACCCGCTGGCCGCGGTGGCGGCGCTGCTCGGGCTGCTCGGCCCGCTGCTCGACGGCCTCTCGGGCCTGACGCCGCCGGTGCGTGCCGAGGCGGTGCTCACCGACTGGGAGCCGCGCGGCCGCCCGGCGACCGTCCTCCTGCCCGTCCGCCGGCGCCCGGACGGGGCGGTCGAGCCGGCGGGAC